>NZ_AOSR01000061.1:0-593 GCF_000349585.1 Dietzia sp. UCD-THP | reverse complement strand
GGTCAACCCTCGGCGCCTGTCCAGGAGTTCCCGCCTGCAACGGAACAGCGGGGCTGTCTGCCTCGTCTGCATTACCGACGTCAGTTCCCTCGATGCCACCAGGCTCGACAATGGCATCAAGCCATGCCGCGATGCTGTCTCGCAGGTTGCCCGCGTCTTTGCCGCCGCTACCGCCAAATGAGCCGCTAGTTCCCATCGCCGCTCCACGCCCTCTCGACAACGCCCATCGATGCCTGGAGCTGTTGGTCGTCCGCCCCAGCCTTCCAGGTATCGAGTACAGGGCGGTAGACCGTCCGGTCCAGGGGGCGCAGCTTGATGATCGTTGCCGGTTCGACGTTCGCCGCAGGAATCCCCTTGAGCGCCGCAACCACGTCCGGCTGGGTGGTGGACTGCTGCGCTGCGAGGCGGAGCAGGCTCTCGACGGTGAACTTCTGCAGCATCGGCTGGTCACGGGTACGGCGCCCAAGGTGGCGGACCAGGATCTGCGCGTCGCCCTCAGGCAGCAGTTTCAGCGTTTCGTCGGTGACGCCCGCACGGTCGAGTTTGAGGCTCGAAGTCAGCGCAACTGCAAGGTCGCGAAGACGCTCGGGTAG
>NZ_KB714659.1:31428-40062 GCF_000349585.1 Dietzia sp. UCD-THP | reverse complement strand
CCAACCTGCGTGGGCAGAACACCTAGGTGCCGCAGAACGTGACGTGGGGGGAGGCGTCGGGCGGGGCCGGGCTGGCGTACCGCTCCAGTCCGGGACGTTCGGTGTAGGGATCGGCGACGACGACGAGGAGTTCGGTGAACGGCCCGAGATCTCCCGCCGTGGCCGCGTCCAGGGCCTCCTCCACCAGGTGGTTGCGCGGGATGTACACGGGATTGGCGGTCTCCATCACCTCGACCGAGGGACCCAGAGCACGCCACCTCGCCAGCCACCCGTCGGCCAGTTCCCCCACCAGTTCGCGTACCGGCGAGGTGTCGCCCGCCGCGGCCGGGATGAGCGCGCGGAAGAACGACGTGTAGTCGACGCGGGTCGCGGTGAGCAACCGCGAGAGTTCCTCCAGTAGCGGCTCGGCCGCCTCCGGCCCGGCCTCGTCGCCCGACCCGGCCGCCTCGCCCGAACCTCCCGGTCGGCCCAGCGCAGCGGGAAGTCCCAGCTTGGTGCGCATCCCCGCGGTCCAGGCCTCCTGGTAGCGGGCGGGGAACGTCCCCAGTGAGGCTGTCAGCGTCTCGACGGCCGCGTTCTCGTCGTCGTTGACCAACGGGATCAGGGTCTCGGCGAACCTCGCCAGGTTCCACTGCAGGATGGGCGGCTGGTTGCCGTAGGCGTACCGGCCCTGGGTGTCGATCGAGCTGAACACCGTGGCGGGGTCGAACTGCTCCATGAACGCACACGGGCCGTAGTCGATGGTCTCGCCGGAGATCGTGGTGTTGTCCGTGTTCATGACCCCGTGGATGAACCCCAGCAGCATCCACTGCGCCACCAGGGAGGCCTGGGCGTCGAGGACGCCCGTGAACAGCGCGAGGTACGGGTTCTCCGCGTCGGCCGCCTGCGGGTAGTGGCGCGCGATGGCGTGGTCGGCGAGCCTCCGCACCAGCTCGACGTCCCCGGTGGAGCGGGCGAACTGGAAGGTGCCCACCCGCAGGTGGCTGGCCGCCACACGGGCGAGCACGGCGCCCGGCATCGGCTTCTCTCGGTAGACGGCCACCCCGGTACCGACCACCGCCAGCGCCCGCGTGGTGGGCACACCCAGTGCGTACATGGCCTCGCTGATGAGGTACTCGCGGAGCATCGGCCCGACGGCCGCCAGACCGTCGCCACCACGGGCGAACGGCGTGCGGCCGGAACCCTTGAGGTGCAGGTCGCGCCCGTCCGGGAGCTCGCCCATCAGCAGGGCCCGACCGTCACCCAGCCGTGGGGAGTAGCCACCGAACTGGTGTCCCGCGTACGCCTGCGCGACCGGGGTGGCACCGGAGGGGACGTGGGTCCCGGTCAGCAGGCGGAGGCCCTCGTCCCCCCGGAGGTAGTCCGGGTCGATGCCCAGCTCGTGGGCCAGCGGCTCGTTGAGGGCGAGGAGTCGCGGCGTCGGGGCCTCGGCCGCCTTCCACGGCACACCGAGATCGGGGAAGTCGTGGGCGAAACCGTCGGTGAGCTGGACGCCGGACCGCTCCTGGGAAGTCATGCCCTCAACGGTACGTCTCCCCGGCCGGGCCAATCGGCTCCCCGGGGCCGGGGTCGGGCGCAGGTCCGGGTGCGGGCGCGGCTGCAGCTGCGGGTGCAGGTGCGGGGCCGGGGCGCGGACCGTTGAGTTCCGCACGGAGTGCCGAGATGTCCGCCGACAGTTGCCTCACCTGCGCCTGCGTGGCGGCCTGGTTGGCCTCGTCCTGCTCCGTCACCCGGTCGACGATCCACGAGGCCAGGGTGGCCGTGACCACACCGAGCAGGGCGATCCCGGCGATCATCAGGCCCGTCGCGATCAACCGCCCCACCGGGGTCACCGGTGCGAGATCGCCGTATCCGACGGTGGTGACCGTGACCACCGACCACCACAAGGCCTCGCCATAGGTCTCGATCGACCCACCGGGGGCTCCGCGCTCGGCATCGAGCATTGCGAGGGAGGACACGACCAGCAGGATCGCCGTCGACCCCGCCGCGTAGGCGATCACCTGACCGCGGACGGCGGTCCCCGCCGAGCGTTGCATGACGCTCAGCAGCATCACGAGCCTGAGCAGCCTCAGCGGCCGCAGCATGGGCAGGGCGATCACCGCCACCTCGTACCAGTGCGTGATCACCCACCGCCCCCGCCGCTCCGCCAGCGCCAGGCGTACCCCGAAGTCCACCGCGAAGAGCACCCAGGTCCCGATGATCACGACCTCGGTGACCACGCCCGCCGCGCCGACCGGGTTCACCAGAACCGTGACCGCGTAGGAGGCGAGGAAGGCCATCGCTGCTGCGATCAACGGCCACTCTGTCAGTTCTCTCCACCGCGCTTCCGTCACCGGTCGATGATGCCTCAGGGGCGCCGGCGTTTCAGAAGTACTGGGACCCGCCGTCGATGCTGATGTGCTCGGCGGTGATGAACTTCGACTCATCCGACGCCAGGAACGCCACCACGTTGGAGATCTCCTCCGGCTCGGCCCAGGTCTGCTCGAGGAACGTCGTCGCCATGAGGTTGAGCGGCGGGTTGGACTCACCCACCCGCTCGAGCCGGCTCACCATGTCGCCGCCGCCCATCGGGGTGGCCACACCACCGGGGTGGACGCTGTTGATCCTGATGTTCTTCGGCCCGAGTTCTGCTGCGAATGCGCGGGTCATGCCCACCAGCGCGTGCTTGGAGGTCGTGTAGTGCACCATGAACGGCTGGATCTTCTTGCCCGCGTACGAGCTGGTGCGGATGATCGAACCGCCGCCGGCCGCGATGAGGTGGTGCGCGGTGGCCATGACGGTGTTCCACACGCCGGTGGTGTTGATGTCGAGGGTGGCGCCGAAGTCCTCCGGGGTGATCTCGTCCCACACCTGGGGGATGCAGATGCCCGCGTTGGCCGCCACGATGTCGAGACGGCCGAGTTCGGCCACCCCGTCGTCGACGATCTTGGCCATGCCCGGCAGGTCGCGCACGTCACCGACCGACAGCAGAGCCCGGCGGCCCTGCTCCTCGACCAGCCGCCGCGTCTCCTCGAGGTCCTCGGGCGTGGCCGGGTCGTAGGGCACCGCGGCCGGCAGCGGGCCAGCCAGGTCGAGGCCGATGATGTCGGCCCCCTCGGAGGCGAGGCGGACGGCGTGCGTCCTGCCCTGCCCCCGCGCCACTCCGGTGATGAATGCGACCTTGCCCGCGAGCCTTCCGGCCATGTCCTTCTCCCGCCTCGGTGATGTGTTCCCCAACCTAGTCAGACCCGGCCCGTCGCGGACGGACTCGGGAAGAACGAGCTGAGGTGGGCGTCACCGGTCGATGAGGACCGACATCTCGCCCGGAGGCCGGGCGACGTGACGGCACGGTCACCGATCAGCGGATCAGGTCCTCTTCAGCGAGAACAGGGCGTACATTCCAGACAATCGGGGACTCGACCCGTCGATCGGCAGGTGTAGAGAGACGAGTCGGCGTCCACGCCATGTGTCACCGACCGGAACCGAGGTTGCACCATGACGGCCAATGCGGTGGGCTTCGCGCTACTCATACTCGGGTTGGCGCTGCTGATCGGGAAGATCATCCGCGTCAAGGTGGGGATAGTCCAGTCACTGTTCCTGCCCAGCTCGATCGTCGCCGGGGCCCTGCTGCTCCTGCTGGGACCCGAGGTGCTTGGCCGGTTCGGGGGGCCTTGGGGAGAGAACGGCCTGTTCACCGAGCCCATGGTCGAGGTGTGGTCCTCGCTGCCGGGGCTGCTCATCAGCGTCATCTTCGCCACGATGTTCCTCGGCCAGAAGCTGCCGACCGCGAAGCGGGCCGTGAAGCTCGTGGGCCCCCAGCTCTCGCTCGGCGTGTCCCTCGCCTCCGGACAGTACGTCGTGGGCCTGCTCCTCGCGGCACTCATCCTCGTACCGACCCTGGCGGCGGCGCCGATGACCGGTGCGCTCATCGAGATCGGGTTCGAGGGCGGCCACGGCACCGCCGCCGGTATGCGCCCGGTCTTCGACGATCTGGGCTTCGGCGAGGGCGCCGATCTCGCCGTCGGACTGGCCACCGTGGGCATCGTCGGCGGGATCGTGATCGGTATCGGGTTGATCAACTGGGCCGTGCGCACCGGGAAGACCGAGATCATCACCGGAAGCGCCAAGATGTCCCTCGAGGAGCAGAAGGGCCTCTTCCGCGAGGACGAGTACTACTCCGCCGGCAAGATGACCTCCCGCCCCTCCTCCGTCGAGCCGCTCTCGCTCCACATCGCCATCGTCACGGTGGCGATCCTCGTGGGGCTCGGGATCCTGGAGGGCCTGCGCTGGATCGAACAGGCGACCTACGCGTCGGTCATGCTCGACGAGAACACCCCGTTGGAGATCTTCGCCTACGTCCCCCTCTTCCCCATCGCCCTCCTCGGCGGCGTGATCGTGCAGTTCGTCGCCACGAAGGCCGGGTTCGCCCACGTGATCGACGCCCAGATCATGCTGCGGATCCAGGGCTGGGCGCTCGACTTCCTCATCGTCGCCGCCATCGCCACGCTGTCCCTGCAGGCCATCGGCGAGAACATCGGCGTCTTCGCGATCCTCGCGGTGGCGGGGATCGTGTTCAACGTCGCGGTCTTCCTCCTGCTGGCCCCGCGGATCATCGGCCGCTACTGGTTCGAGCGCGGCATCGGGGACTTCGGACAGTCCATGGGCGTCACCGCGACGGGCCTCATCCTGATGCGCGTGGTCGACCCACAGGCCGAGAGCCCCGCGTTCGAGGCGTTCGGCTACAAACAGCTGGTCTTCGAGCCGTTCTTCGGCGGTGGACTCATCACCGCCATGGCGGTGCCGATCATCTTCCTCACCGGAGTGTGGCCGCTGTTCTTCGTGATGCTCGCGGTCTTCCTCGTGGCCGTGCTCTCCGGGCTGTTCTACTTCCGGCCCAGGGAGATGAGAGACCGGGCGGAGTGGAAGAAGGAGAAGGAGAAGTCCGGCGCGGAGCAACCCGCGCGCGAGTAACTCCTCGACTGGTCAGCCCCGAGAGCACAACCGGGCCATCGCCGCCGCGCCGGCCACTAGGATTAAGAAAGCCCCACTTACGGACCGACCCCAGGAGAACCCATGCGGAAGAAGTCGTGGAACGAACTGTCCGATGGTCAGAAGACCGCGCTCCTGACCCTGATGTCCGTGCAGGTGTCCCTGGCGGTGACGGCCTGGACCGATCTGGCGTTCCGTCCCGCCGAGCAGGTGCGCGGCAGCAAGGGCAGGTGGGCTGCCATCATCGCGGTCAACTTCATCGGACCCGCCCTCTACTTCGTGCGGGGGCGGCGGAGATGACCACCCGGGGACGGGCGGGGCTCGCCGCCGGTGTCCTCCTCGTCGTCGTCCTGACCCTCGGCGCGTGCGCCGCGGGACCCAACGTCGACGTCTCCCCGGAGGGCCTCGGTTTCTGGTGGGGGCTCTGGCACGGGCTCATCCTGCCGGTGACCTTCATCATCTCCCTGTTCACCGACACCGTGACCATCTACGAGGTGGGCAACAACGGCAACTGGTACAACTTCGGATTCGTCCTGGGGATCGCGTTGTTCTCCGGTCCGGCGATGGCGGGCTCGCGCCGCCGTTGACACCGGCACCTGCGGATGGACCGCCGCGTCGGCGCTATGGACCTCGCAGAAGCTCACCTCGGCGATCGAATTGGCTGGTACATCACCTTTCGGCGGTCATTCCCCGATCAGCTCACCCGCCCGGGATCATCATCAACACGATCATCGTCGCCGCCGACCCGTGATCAACCGTCCGGCGATCCCTGACACGCGGCCGGAGGAAGGACGCATGAGCACCGAACAGATCGCCGAGGAGACCGACGACCCCGGGGAGCCGTCCCCGTTCGCCACCGCGGCCGGTGCCGTCTCGCGTGCCGCCCGCCGCCTCCCGGTCACAGCGATCGGGCTGGCGGCACTGCTCGTGACCGGGGTGGTGTTCGAGACGCTGTGGCGTTCCGCCCCTGACGCCCCGTGGTTCGAGGGCGTGGCCTACGGCGTCCCCGCGCTCGAGGGCGGCCGCTGGTGGACCGTGTTCGCCGGCCCGTGGTTCGGGATGACCCCTCTCCAACATGTGTCGCTCCTCGTGCTGGTGGCGGTGGGGATCGGGGTGGGCGAGTGGCGACTGGGGTCCGCGCGGACGGCGCTGGTCGCGATCGGCGGCCAGCTGATCGGGGTCCTCGGGGCGGTCGCCGTCCTCGTCCCCGGGAACGCGGTGGGGTGGGAGTGGGCCGCCGAGTTGTCCGTGGTGCTCGACGTGGGGTGCTCGACCGCGGTGATCGCCGTTCTGGCCGCCACCACCGCCACGCTGGTGTCCCCGTGGCGGCTGCGGGCGCGGGCGCTGCTCTACGGCTACGTGATCGTGTCGTTCCTGTTCCTCGGCCGTCTGGCAGACCTCACGCACCTCATCGCGTTCGCGGTGTTCCTGTTCGTGGGCGAGCGGTTCTTCTCACTCACCGAGCGGGGCCTGAGGCCCCGGACACGGCGGGAGACGAGGTTGGTCGTCTCGGCCGGGATGTGGTTCATCGCCGCGGTGCATGTGGTGGTGTACTTCGTCCCCGCGGACGGCCCCCTGGGACCGACCGAGACCGACGACGTGAGCCTGGCCGGAATGCTCGTGTCGGTCCTGGTCGCCGCGGTGACCGCCGAACTGCTCCGCCGCGGCTTCCGGGCGGCGTGGATGGTCGCCCTCGCCTACGCCGTGCTCACCGCGGTGGCCACGCTCGTCGTCACGGTGTTAGTGGTGGCGGCGGATTTCGAGAGCCTCGGCGCCGTCACGGCGGGCACCGGTCTGTTGTGGGCGGGCGAGGCCGCGCTGCTCGTGACCGGCCGGGGGGCGTTCGGGGTCCGGATCCGGCGCCGGGTCACCGGGTCCTCGGTCCATTCGGAGGAAGTGGTGGACCGCGTCCGCGCGCTGATCCGTCAGCACGGGGGCAGCACCATGTCGTGGATGATCACGTGGCAGCCGATGAACTACTTCTTCGGCGCCGGAGGAGTCGTGGGGTACCGCCTCCACGTCGGGACGGCGATCGCGTTGGCGGATCCTGTCGCCGCGTCCGAGGATCGCCGCGGGCTGCTCACCGAGTTCGTGGAGTTCGCCGAGTCGCAGGCCGCGGTGCCGTGCCTGTTCTCGGTGTCGGCCGAGACCGCCGAGACCATGCGGGATCGCGGGTGGCGGGCGCTCCAGATCGCCGAGGACACCATCATGGACCTGCCCGACCTGGCGTTCGGCGGCAAGAAGTGGCAGAAGATCCGCAGCGCCATGAACAAGGCGCAGAAGAACGGGACGAGTTTCGTCTCCGGGCTCCTTCGGGAGCAGCCGTCCGCGATCCTGGGGCAGGTGCGCGAGATCTCCGAGCAGTGGGTGGGGGACAAGGAGCTCCCCGAGATGGGATTCACCCTGGGCACGGTCGAGGAGGCGCTCGACGACGACGTGCGCATCGCCCTGGCGGTGGACACCGACGGGGTCGTTCAGGCGGCGCTGTCGTGGCTTCCCGTCTACCGGGGTGGCACCGAGGGCGGCGTCCGCGGGTGGACACTGGACGTGATGCGTAAGCGCAACGGCCCCGGCGCGAACAACATGATCGAGTTCCTCATCGCCCGCTCCGCGCTGGAGTTCAAGGACGAAGGGGCTGATTTCGTCTCGTTGTCCGGGGCTCCGTTGGCGCGCAGTGGCGACGACGACGAGGTGGCCACCCTCGACCGCGGTCTGGACCTGCTCGGCCAGGCCCTCGAGCCCTACTACGGGTTCCGCTCACTCCACCAGTTCAAGGCCAAGTTCAACCCTCGGATCGAGCCCGTGTTCCTGTGCTTCCGCGACGAGGCCGATCTGCCGCGAATCGGCGTGGCGATCGGCCGGGCGTACCTGCCGGGGGCGACGACCCGCCAGCTCGCCGCGCTGGCCCGATCCGGGAAGTCCGAGACCATCGACGCCTGAGGCGCCCGCCCCTCGATCACGCCCGCCCCTCGATCACAGGCATCCGCTCCCGCGCCTGCACGCCCCACCCCCAGCCGCCCGATCGAGGGCATCCGCTCCCGCGCCTGCACGCCCCACTCCCAGCCGCCCTCCGGGATGGACTCTCGCGCGAGCCGTGGCGCAGGCGAGAGTTCATCGCCGCGGGCGGCTGAGGGTGGCGGGGCGGCTGAGGGTGGCGGGGCGGCTGGGTGTGGGCGGGGGCGCGGCTGCTCCTGCGGTTGCGGCTCAGGCGCCGGCCGCCATGACGGCGGCCCGGGCCTCCCGCGCGGTGTCGCAGTCCAGTGCCAGCGCCGCCAACTCGCGGCACCGCTCGAGCGTCACCTCGCCCAGTGCGGCGCCGACGAACGGCAGCGCCGCGGTGGCCACCGAGAGCGAGCTGACGCCCAATCCCAACAGCACGCAGGCGAGCTGCGGATCCGCCGCCGCCTCGCCACACACGCCGACCGGGACGCTCCGCCCGCCCGGGGCGGTGGCGGCGGCCCGGGCGACCGACCGGATGAGCCGGAGCACGGCGGGCTGCCACGGGTCGGTGAGCGCGGCCAGGCCGGAGGACATCCGGTCCGCGGCCATCACGTACTGGGTGAGATCGTTGGTCCCGATCGACAGGAAGTCCACGTAGGGCAGGAAGCGGTCCACCGCCACGGCAACGGCCGGGACCTCCACCATGATTATGCCGAGGTTTTCGTT
>NZ_KB714659.1:30799-31335 GCF_000349585.1 Dietzia sp. UCD-THP | reverse complement strand
GGCCGGGACCTCCACCATGATCCCGGGAGTCAGTCCGCGCGTCCGGCAGCGGTCGGCGAAGTCGCGGGCCTCGTCGACCGTGGAGATCATGGGCGCCATCACCCACGGGGAGGAGTGGGCGCCGCCGGTCCGCCTGCCGGCCTCGGCCAGGGCGTCGAGCTGGCGGTCGAGCAGTCCCCGGTCGATCAGGTCGACCCTGATGCCGCGCACTCCGAGAGCGGGGTTGTCCTCCTCGGTCATCCCGGCGAACGCGAGCGGCTTGTCCGACCCGGCGTCCAGCGTGCGGGTGACCACCTTCGCGTTGGGAAAGGCCCCGAGGACGCGGGCGTACATCTCGGCCTGCTCGTCGACCGAGGGCTCGGTGGGGCGATCGAGGAAGGCCAGTTCGGTGCGGAACAGTCCGATCCCCCCGGCCGGCCCCGCCGCCGCGGCCTCGGCGCCGGTGGCGTCCTGCACGTTGGCGTACAGGCTCACCTCGTGACCGTCGGCCAGGACGGCGGGGCCGGTCCATCCGGCCGCCACGTCCCGGAACCGCC
>NZ_KB714659.1:0-30663 GCF_000349585.1 Dietzia sp. UCD-THP | reverse complement strand
CCGCCGGTCCGCCGCGGCGGCGTCCTGCGCCGCGGCCTCGTCGGGGTCGACGGTCACCGTCCCGGCGCCACCGTCGACGAGGACCCGGGACCCGTCTGCCACCTCCGTGAGACCGGCCGCCGCGACCACGCAGGGGATGCCGAGCTGGCGCGCGATGATCGCGGTGTGGGAGGTGGGTCCTCCGTGCTCGATCACGATCCCCAGGACCACGGCCGGGTCGAGGCCGGCGGTGTCGGCTGGGGCGAGGTCGTCCGCCAACAGGACGCCCGGCTCGTCGAACTCGGGGATCCCCGGCTCGGGCAACCCGCGGAGCTCGGCCACCACGCGGGCGCAGATGTCGCGCAGATCGGTGACGCGCTCGGCCTGACGGCCGCCGACCTTGGTGAACATGGCGACGAACGTCTCCGTGGCCGCCATCGTGGCCGCCTCGACGCCGAGGCCCTTCTTCAGTTCTTTGACCACGGCTTTGGCCCACCCGCGGTCCCGCGCGAGCACGGCGTTCGCGGCCAGCACCTCGGCGCTGACCCCGGTGGCCAGCGCGGCGCGCTGGTCCAGCCGCCCCGCCACCGTGGTGGCGGCGGTGACGAAGCGCTCCCGGTCCGCCTCGAGCTGCTCCTCCCCCGGAGGACCCCCGGGAGCGGCGCCGTCGGGCTTCACCGCGGCGGCCTGCTCGGCTCGCCCCACCCACCGAGCGACCCCGTAGGCGAGGCCGGCCACCACGCCGGTTCCTCGGATGGTCGGCCCGGTCTGCGTGTCCAGCGACATGGGTGCTCCTTAACGGATCGGGCTCGTCGCCCGGTGGTGCTGTGTGGATTGTGACGAGAATAACTAATTTCGCTTGACTTTCCAACCGTATCGGGCAGAATCCAACATATTCGGTCATCAAGCGAAAGGTCGGGCCCCCGATGTACGGCAGCGAACGGCGACGACACATCGCGGAGGTACTGCAGGCGTCCGGCCGTGTCACCGTGGCCGACCTCGCCTCCGGCCTGGACGTCAGCGCCGAGACCATCCGTCGGGACCTGTCCCTGCTCGAGACCGAGGGGCTGCTCGAGCGCACCCATGGTGGCGCCGTCCCCGCCGTGCCGGGAGGGCGGGTCGAGCAGACGCTGGCCGCCCGCCGCACCGAGAACGTGACCGCCAAGTCCGCGATCGCCCGCGCCGCTCTCGCGCTGCTGCCGGCCCCGGGCGGCAGCGTGCTGCTGGACGCCGGGTCCACGACCGCCTGCCTGGCCGAATCCCTGGCGGAGCCGCTCGCCGAGGGCCACGGACTGTCGCTCATCACCAACTCGGTGCCCGTCGCGGACGCGCTCCACCGCTCCGGCGCCGCCCCGCTCCACCTGCTCGGCGGCGCCGTCCGCGGCCTCACCGGGGCGTGCGTGGGCGCGACGGTCCTGCGGGCCCTGGACGCCATCCGGGTGGACATCGCCTTCCTCGGCACCAACGGGCTCACCGTCGAGCGGGGGCTCACCACGCAGGATCCCGACGAGGCGGCCGTCAAGAGCGCCATGTGCGACGCGGCCCGCCGGGTGGCGGTGCTCGCGGACTCGAGCAAGTTCGGCCACGAGTTCCTCATCTCCTTCGCCGACCTGGACCGGATCGACGTCCTGGTGACGGACTCCCCGCCCACCGGCGCGCTGGCCGGCGCCCTCCACGACCGCGGGATCGAGGTTCTCCTGCCATGATCGTCACCCTCACCATGAACCCTTCGGTGGACCGCTCGGCGGTACTCGCCACCGCGCTGACCCTCGGCGCGGTCAACCGCATCGCCGACTCCCACGACTCCCCCGGAGGTAAGGGGATCAACGTGGCCCGGGTGTTGGCCGCGGGCGGGACCGAGGCCACAGCGGTCTTCCCCGCTCCTGCCCACGACCCGTTCGTCGCCATGTGCGCTGCGGCGGGCGTGCCCGCGGCCGTGGTACCCGCCGAAGGCCCGGTCCGGGTGAACCTCACCCTCGCCGACCCGGACGGGACCACCACCAAGATCAACGCACCGGGCCCCGTCGCCACCCCGGAGATGCTCGACCGGGTCCGGTCGGACGTGGCCGCGCTCGCAGCGAAGGCCACCTGGGTGGTTCTGAGCGGATCACTGCCGGGCGGCGTGTCCGCGGGTTTCTACGCCGACCTGGTCGCCGAACTACGCGGAACGGGGGCACGCCTCGCCGTCGACACCTCCGACGCGCCGCTCGCCGCCCTCGCCGCCCGGTTCCCCTCCGCCGCCCCTGACCTCGTCAAACCCAACGGCGAGGAGTTGGGCCAGCTCGCCGGGGTCGACGGCGTGGAACTGGAACGCCGCGCCGCGGACGGGGACCTGGCACCGGTCGTGGAGACCGCCCGGACGCTGCGTGCCTCGGGCGTAGGGACCGTGTTGGTCACCCTGGGCGGTGCGGGAGCGGTCCTGGTCGGCGGCGGCGATGACGACGACGCCGACGGCGAGGCGTGGTTCGCGACCACCCCGCCCGTCCGCGTCCGATCCACGGTCGGGGCCGGCGACTCCGCGCTCGCCGGATACCTCCTGGCCGACGCCCGCGGGCTCCCTCCGGCGGAGCGGCTCGCATGGGCCGTGTCCCACGGCAGCGTGGCCGCCTCCCTCGCCGGCACCGGCCTCCCCCTCGGATTGGACCCGGACACGTTCCGGGCGACCGTCCGCCGACTCGACTGACCCGACCGCACCTTCGACCCATCGACGAGCCCATCGACGAACCCCGAGCAGAAGACCCATGAGAAAACACGGAGGAAGGCCATGAGCCACCCGATCATCGAGACCGCCACGGTGCGGCTCGACGCCGATCTCGGCAGCAGCAAGGACGAGGTGATCCGGGCGCTGGCCGGGGCGCTCGTCGACGCGGGCCGCGCGAACGACCTCGACGCGCTGGTGTCCGACCTGATGGCCCGCGAGGGCAAGGCGGCCACCGGGATGAAGGGCGGGATCGCCATCCCGCACTGCAAGTCCCAGGCCGTGGCCGAGCCCAGCCTGGGCTTCGCCCGCCTCGACCCGCCGGTCGACTTCGGAGCCAAGGACGGCCCGGCCGACCTGGTACTGATGATCGGGGCCCCGGCCGGCGGCGGCAAGGAGCACCTGAAGATCCTCGCCACCCTCGCGCGCAACCTGGTGCGCGCGGAGTTCGTGGACGCGCTCCGCGCGGCGGCCACCCCCGAGGACGCGGTCTCGGTGATCCAGGGGGTGCTCACCCCCGCGGCGGACGCCTCGTCGTCGTCGCCCTCGGGTTCCACCTCCGCCGCCTCAACCGCGACGACCGCAGCGGCCACGTCCGCCACCGCCACCACCGCCGGGTCCACCACGGCGAGCGGCACGGGCGGCGGACAACCCCTCCGCCTGGTCGCGGTGACCGCGTGCCCGACCGGCATCGCCCACACCTACATGGCCGCCGACTCCCTGGACCAGGAGGCTGCCAGGCGGGGCGTGCAGATTCAGGTGGAGACGCAGGGCTCGGCCGGGTCCACCCCGCTGGACCCCGCCGTGATCGAGGCCGCCGACGCCGTCATCTTCGCCACCGACGTCGGCGTGCGCGACCGCGGCCGGTTCGCGGGCAAGCCCGTGGTCGAGTACGGCGTCAAGAAGGCGATCGACTCCCCCGCGCGGGTGCTCGACGAGGCGTTGGCCGCGGCGGGCGACCCCGACGCCAAACGCGTCCCCGCCTCGTCCGGATCGGGTGGGGACTCGAGTTCCGGCGGGTCCGGGTCGGACGAACACTGGGCCCGCGGCCTGCAGCGCGCGGTGATGACCGGTGTGTCATACATGATCCCGTTCGTCGCTGCAGGTGGCCTTTTGCTGGCGCTGGGGTTCCTGTTCGCCGGATACGACGTGGCGTTCGTCTGGCAGGAGGTGGCCACCGGGTTCACGTTGACCGACCTGCCCGGTCAGGTCTGGTATCTCGACGGTGAGATCGTGTCCGCCGGGACCGCCGGAGCCGAGATGCTCACCCACGCCGGCCTGAGGTTGTACATCGGCGCCGTACTGTTCGCGATCGGGCAGGCCGCGATGGGCTTCATGATCGCGGTCCTGTCCGGGTACATCGCCTACGGGCTGGCCGACCGCCCGGGCATCGCGCCGGGCTTCGTGGGCGGCGCGCTCTCGGCCACCCTCGGCGCCGGGTTCATCGGTGCGCTCGTCACGGGCATCCTCGCCGGCTACCTGGTGCGGTGGATGACCACCTGGAAGACCCCGCGCTGGCTGTCCGGCCTCATGCCGGTGGTGCTGATCCCGCTGCTCGGATCGCTCGCGATCGGCCTGCTGATGTTCCTGCTGCTCGGCCGCCCGCTGGCCTCGCTGACCTCCGCCATGGAGTCGTGGCTGGGCGGGATGAGCGGAACCTCGGTGATCCTGCTCGGCGTCATCCTGGGCCTCATGATGTGCTTCGACCTCGGCGGTCCGGTCAACAAGGCCGCCTACACCTTCGCCACCGCCGGACTGGTCGCCGACAACCCGGCCTCGCTGCGCATCATGGCCGCGGTCATGGCCGCCGGCATGGTGCCACCCCTGGCCATGGGCCTGGCGACGGTCGTCCGCAAGCGCCTGTTCACCGAGGTCGAGCAGGAGAACGGCCGGGCCGCGTTCCTGCTCGGTGCCAGCTTCATCACCGAGGGGGCGATCCCGTTCGCCGCCGCCGACCCCATCCGCGTGATCCCGTCGATGATGGCCGGTGGCGCGGTCACCGGAGCGCTGATCATGGCATTCTCGGTGGAGTCCTACGCGCCGCACGGCGGTCTGTTCGTGGTGTTCGCCATCAACCCGGTCTGGGGCTACCTGGTGGCCATCCTCGCGGGCATGCTGGTCTCGACCACAGCCGTGGTCCTGGCCAAGAGCGCCCGCCGTGATCCCGCTCCCGTCGCGGCACCGGCACCCGTCGCCGTCGCCGCCTGATCCCCACCCGACCGCACTCCGGCGGGTCGGTCCGCCGGCCCGCCACTCCACCCGTCACGAGGAGACACCATGCCCACCACCACCGTCATCGTGGGATCCGCCGAGGGGCTGCACGCCCGCCCCGCGGGGATCATCGCCGAGGCCGCCGAGAAGTACGACACGGACATCGAGATCGCGTTCGACGGCGAGGAGGCCGACGCCGCCTCGGCGATGCTCATCATGGCGCTCGGAGCCGAGAAGGGGGCCGAGGTCACGGTGAGCGGGGACGACTCGGCGGCGGTGGCCGAGATCGCCGCCCTCATCGAGCAGGATCTCGACGCGGGGTGACCGTCCTGGTCGTGGGATCGGGTGGGTACCTGGGAACACGCCTCGTGCCCGAGCTGCTGGCCCGGGGGCACCGCGTCCGGGCCGGCGTCACCGATCCCCGGCGGGCGGGGTCCCGCGAGCGGGCGTCACACGAGCGTGGGTCCCACGACCGGGGCGGCCGCGCGGAGACGGTCCACTGCGACGTCCTCGACCCGGACTGCCTGCCCGCCGCCCTGGACGGCGTGGACTCGGTCGTCTACCTGGTCCACCGTATGGGGCACGGGCCGGGTTTCCGGTCCGAGGACGCGGCGGGCGCCACCGCGATGCGCGAGGCGATGGCCGCGGCCGGAGTCGGTCGCTGCGTCTACGTCTCCGGACTCGCACCGTCAGCCGGTCCGGGTGAGACGCTGTCCCGACACATGTCCTCCCGGCTCGAGGTCGAACAGCTGCTCTCGGCCGGACCCACGCCGGTCTTCACTCTCCGGGCCGGCATCGTCCTCGGTGCCGGCTCGGTGAGCTTCGAGCTGCTGCGCACCCTGTGCGATCGGTTGCCGGTCCAACCCGTGCCCAGCTGGATGCGCGGCAGCCGGGTAGAGCCGGTCGCCGAGCGCGACGTCCTCGAGGCCCTGTGCCACGCGCTTGAGGGCTCTCCCCGCTCCGGACACGGGGACCTCGGCTGCGGCGAGGCCCTCACCTACCCCGCGCTGCTGCGCAGGTTCTCGCGGGTCGCGGGCCTGCCTACCCTCCGCGTCCCGGTGTTCGGGGTGCCGTGGGATCTGGTCGCCGCGGGGCTGTCCCCCGTCGTCGACTCGGACCCCGCCACCGTCGGCGCGCTGGTCGAGAGCCTCCGGCACGACATGGTGACCACCGACCGGACCCCGGACCTGCTTCCCGCCGGGTGGGAGCGGACGGGTATCGACGACGCCATCCGCCGTGCGCTCCGCGACTGACGTCACGATCCGGGTCCGACCCCACCGGTCACGCCACACCTCCGCGCGAGCGCGGGGTGTGGGGGACAATCGAGCGATGCCCCCGAATCTTCCGTTCACCGCCGCGACCTTCATCCGCGCAGCACTGGACCGCCACGGGCCGAGCAGCACGACGGACGACATCGGTGAGAAGCTCCTCGACGCGGCCGTGCGTCAGTTCGAGACCTTCGGCGTGACCCGGTCCACGATGGGGGACATCACGCAGCGGTCGGGCCTGTCCCGGATGACCCTCTACCGCCGGTTCGCCAACAAGCAGGAACTGATCAACGCGGTCCTGCTGCGCGAGTCCGGCCGCATTCTGGCCGGGCTGAAGCAGGAGATCGACCGCTACGACGACGTGGAGTCCAAGCTGACCGAGGGGTTCCTCTACACGGTCGAGACCCTGCGCGCCCACGGTCTGCTCAACCGACTCCTCGAGAGCGAGCCCGAGGTCGCCGTCCCCTACCTGACGGTGCGGGGCGAGCCCCTGGTCAGTAACAGTGCCGAGTTCCTCGCCTCGGAGATGGCCTCCAGTCTCGACGACTCACGGTCCCACGAGGAACTGCTGGTGGCGGCCGAGGTGGCCGTCCGTCTGGTGATCTCGTTCGTACTCACCCCGTCCACCACGATCGATCTGGACGACCCCGACGTAGCACGCGACTTCGCCCGCAGGCACCTGGGTCCACAACTCCGCGGGCAGAGGGGCGCCTCCGACGGGTCCTAGGCGATCGGGCGTTGACACGAGGGGCAGTGCTGTCTAGCCTCAGTTACAAAGAGACCTCAAGTGTCACTCTGTACTTCCTTCTCTGTACGCCGAGGCTCTCTCCGGCCCGAGCGGCCGGAAGACGAAAGGGATCGCCATGCCCGCACCCACCCCCACCGCCGCCCCCTCGATCCAGACCGAGCCGCCGGCCCCGACCCCGACCAGTTCTCGCCAGGAGTACGACGCCACCCTCCTCCGCCTGTCCGAGGCATCGGTGCGACGCCACTTCGACGCGTTCGTCGACGTCCCCTGGGACCATCCCGACTTCCAGGTGGACCGCACCGACGAGCGTTGGATCCTGCCCGCGGCCGTCGACCCGCTGGGCGCCCACCCCTGGTACCAGTCCCTGCCCGTGGAGACGCGGATCGAGATCGGCATGTGGCGCCAGGCCAACATCATGAAGGTCGGCCTGCAGTTCGAGAATCTCCTGATCCGCGGGATCATGCAGTACATCGCCACCCTGGACAACGGGTCGGCCGAGTTCCGGTACCTCACCCACGAGGCGACCGAGGAGTGTCACCACACCCAGATGTTCCAGCAGGGCGTGAACATCATCGGCGCCGACGTACCCGGTCTGCCCCGCTGGCTGCGCAGGGTCTCGCCGGTCATCCCCTGGTTCGCCTCCCTCACCCCCGTGGGCTTCTTCATCGGCGTCCTCGCAGGCGAGGAGCCCATCGACCACACCCAGAAGCAGATCCTGCGTGGCGCGGACGAGCTCCCGCCCGTGCTGAGCCGGATCATGGAGATCCACGTGGCGGAGGAGGCCCGGCACATCTCCTTCGCCCACACCTACGTCGCCCGGTACGCGCCCCGGTTGTCGCGCGGCCAGAGCTTCGCCATCTCCCTGGCGTTCCCCGTGATCATGCGGGTGCTGTGCGACGCCATCCTCAAGCCGACCAAAGAGTTCCGCGAGGAGTTCGGCGTCCCCCGCGAGGTCATCGACGAGCTCTACTGGGACAGCCCGAAGTCCCGTGAGTTCCTGTCGGACCTCTTCTCCGACGTCCGCATGCTCGCCGAGCAGTCCGGTCTGATGAACCCCCTCGCGCGGCGGGTCTGGCGGGCGCTGAAGATCGACGGTCGCGCCTCCCGCTACCGCAGCGAACCCCCCGTCACGTACGCCACCGGCGCCTGATGCCCCACGTCGTCACCCAGGCCTGCTGCGCCGACGCGTCCTGCGTGCACGCCTGCCCGGTCAACTGCATCCACCCGACCCCGGACGAACCGGACTTCGCCACCGCGGAGATGCTGTACATCGACCCGGACGTCTGCGTGGACTGCGGCGCGTGCGTGGGCGCCTGCCCGGTCGGCGCGATCGTCCCCGACGACCGCCTCACCACGGGTGAGCAGGTCTTCCTCGACCTCAACGCCGTGCTGAGCACGCCCTCACGACCGTATCCGCCCCAGGCGCCGGTTCCCCCGATCCGCCGTCTGGAGAACGATCGGGGACGTGCCGGGCACCCGCTGCGGGTCGCGATCGTCGGGGCCGGTCCGGCCGCTCTCTACACCGCGGACGAACTACTCAGGCAGCCGGGCGTCGAGGTGACCGTGTTCGACCGTCTGCCGGTCCCCCACGGACTCGCCCGTCACGGCGTCGCCCCCGACCACGCCCGGACCCGGTCGGTCACCGACCTGTTCACCCTCATCGAGAACCAGCCCGGGTTCACCTACCGCCTGGGCGTGGAAATCGGCCGGGACCTCGGCGTCGACGACCTCGCCGCGCACCACGACGCCGTGGTGTACGCGACCGGGGCCAGTACCGACCGCCCCCTCGACATCCCGGGGGCCGGACTCCCCGGGAGCATGTCCGCGACGCAGGTGGTGAGCTGGTACAACGCCCACCCCGACCACGTCGACGCGCGCGTCCCACTCGACCACGAGCGGGCCGTCATCGTCGGTAACGGCAACGTCGCCCTGGACGTCGCCCGGATCCTCGCCACACCCGCGCACTCCCTCGCCGGGACCGACATCTCCCCCGTGGCCCTGGAGGCACTGCGCGGCAGCCGGGTGCGCGAGATCGTGGTGCTGGGCCGGCGCGGGCCCGCGCAGGCCGCGTTCACGCTCCCCGAACTGATCGGGCTGGCCTCGCGGGACGACATCGATCTCCGCGTGCAGGCCCCGGACGGGATCGACCCCGGGGCGGCGAGCGACCGCCAGAGGTCTCTCATGCTCGACTGCCTCGCGGACGTCGCCGCCCGTCCGCCCCGCCCGGGCAGCCCGCGGATCGTCCTGCGTTTCCAGGCCGCCCCCGTGGAGGTCCTCGGTGAGGACCGGGTCCAGGGACTGCGGATCGCGGCAACGGAGCTGACGACCCGCGACGGCGACGTGCGCGCGGTACCCCGTCCGGGAACGGAGGAGGTGCTGGACGCGGGGCTGGTGCTGCGCTCGGTGGGGTACCGCGGGGTGCCCGTGCCCGGCGTGCCGTTCGACCCGGCCACCGGGACCATCCCCCACCGGGGCGGCCGCGTCCTCGACCGCCCCGGCGGGTCCGAGGTCCCCGGCGCCTACGTGGCCGGGTGGATCAAGCGCGGACCGCGCGGGTTCATCGGATCCAACAAGACCTGCGCCCGGGAGACGGTCGACGCGCTGCTCGCCGACGCCAACGCGGGTCTGCTCGGCCGGGCCGGGGCGGCCGGGCGCTAGTCGATCGTCAGCGTGTCCTCGGCCTCCACCTCGGCCGCGCGGGAGGTGTCCTTCAGCGCCACCCCGGACGCGCCGAGCTCCCGCGCCCCCGAGATGAGCCGCGCGACGATGTGCGCGGATCGGGCGTAGTCCAACCCGTCCGGCGGGTGGATGTTGGAGATGCAGTTGCGCCCGGAGTCGGGGGTGCCCGGTGCGGGAAGGTGGGTCAGGTAGATGCCCAGACTGTCGGCGACCGACAATCCCGGCCGCTCGCCGATCATCACCACGACCGTGCGTGCGCCCATGGCGCGGGCGAGATGATCGCCCAGTGCCACCCGCGCTTCGGTCGCGATCACGGGCGGGGCGAGCGAGTACTGCTCCGACAGCTCGGACACCAGCGCGGCGAGGAGCCCGGCGCCATGGTCCATGAGCGCCCGGGGGGACAGGCCGTCGGCCAGGACGAGGCCCACGTCGAATTCCCCCGTCGTGATCGAGGACAGGTCCCGGGGCACCCGTCCCAGATCCGGGCGCCGGAGGTATTCCGCACGCGAGGAGGCCTGCGAGGTGACGACCGCCGGCTCCCCGATGCCGATCTCCCGCACCTGCGCGGCCAGGGCCCGGACGTCCAGCGGCATGTGGACGGCGTCCCGCGCGGCGGCGTGGGCGGACCGGAACTCCAGGACCCGGCGGGTGGGGAGCGAGTCGCCGGTGCGGCCCAGCCCGATACGCGCCTGGGTGCTGCGGCGCAGTTCCTCCCAGAAGGAGGGCTCGATCCCGCTCATCGCGTCCCCGTCAGCGCACGGAGCGGTGATCCGGTGGCGTCGATGTCGAGGATCCGTCCCCGGGCGTCGACCATGCCCAGACGGTCGAGCCAGGCCGCGAACTCGGGGGCCGGGGTCAGCCCCAGCACCTGCCTGACATACAACACGTCGTGGAAGCTCAGGCTCTGATACCCCAGCATCACGTCATCGGCGCCGGGCACCGCGATGACGAACGCGGTGCCCGCCGCACCGAGCAGCGTGAGCAGGCTGTCCATGTCGTCCTGATCGGCCTCGGCGTGATTGGTGTAGCAGACGTCCACACCCATCGGCAGACCGAGGAGCTTGGCGCAGAAGTGGTCCTCGAGCCCTGCGCGGATGATCTGTTTACCGTCGTAGAGGTACTCGGGCCCGATGAACCCCACGACCGTGTTGACCAGCAACGGCTCGAGATCCCGGCACACCGCGTACGCCCTGGCCTCGAGCGTCTGCTGGTCCACGGGCCGGCCTCCCGTCCCCAGGTGCGCGCCGGCGCTCAACGCCGAGCCCTGTCCGGTCTCCAGGTACATCACGTTGTCGCCCACGGTGCCTCGGTGCAGCGAGCGGCCCGCCTCGTTGGCCTCGCGCAGCAGCGCGAGGTTCACCCCGAAACCCGAGTTCGCGCCCTCCGTGCCGGCGACGGACTGGAAGACCAGATCCACCGGCGCCCCCTGCTCGATGAGTTCCATCGTCGTGGTGACGTGTGACAGGACGCAGGACTGCGCGGGGATCTCGAAGCGCTGGCGTATCTCGTCGAGCAGATACAGGAGGTCAGAGGTGGCGTGCGGGGAATCCGTCGCGGGATTGACACCGATCACCGCGTCGCCGGAGCCCAGGAGCAGACCGTCGAGGGTGGCCGCGGCGATGCCCCTCGGATCGTCGGTCGGATGATTGGGCTGCAGGCGCGTGGCGAGGGTGCCCGGCAGCCCCACGGTGGTGCGGAACGCCGAGGTCACCCGGACCGCTCGGGCCACGGCGATCAGGTCCTGGTTGCGCATCAGCTTGCTCACCGCCGCCACCATCTCCGGGGTCAGCCCCGCGGCCACGGAGGCCAGCGCCGCGGCCGCCCCGGGGGAGGCCGCGACCTCGAGGAGCCAGTCGCGCAGTCCCCCCACCGTGAGGTGGGCCACCGGCGAGAACGCACCGCGATCGTGCGAGTCGACGATGAGACGGGTGACCTCGTCGGTCTCGTACGGCACCAGCAGGTCCTCGAGGAAGGTCTCGAGCGGGACCTCGGCGAGTGCCCACTGCGCGGCGGCACGTTCGGCGTCGGACGCCGCCGCGCACCCGGCCAACTCGTCACCAGATCTCCGTGCGGACGCCTTGGACATCAGGTCCACGAGTCCGTCGAACTGATAGGTCGTTCCCGAGACCTGCTGGGTGTACTTACTCATGAGGGCTCATTCGAGTTCTGCTTCCGCTCTGGCCACTGCGGCGAATTCCTCGTCCGGGGAGTTGGCGACGAGGTGGTGGCGACTGTGGATACCGAAGTACAGCATGAACGCACCGAACACCACCAGGCAGCAGAGCGCGGCCGTGCTGTTGACGAGGAACGTGGCCACGACGGCCAACGCGGCGACGACGAGGGCGAATCCCGTGGTCACGACACCGCCGGGCGTCCGGTACGGACGCTCCATGTCCGGCTCCCTGCGGCGCAACACGATGTGGCTGACCATCATCAGGACATAGCTGAGCGCGGCGCCGAACACCGCCATGTTGAGCAGCATGTCGCCCTGGCCGGTGAGCGAGAGCAGGAACCCGATGACTCCCGGGACGACGAGGGCCAGGGTCGGGGCCCTGCGCGAGTTGGTGACGGACAGCGCCCTGGGCAGGTAGCCGGCCCGGGAGAGCGCGAACAACTGACGGGAGTAGGCGTAGATGATGGAGAAGAAACTGGCGACGAGCCCGGCGAGCCCGATGTAATTGACCACCTTCGCGGCCGATCCGTCGCCGAGCGCCTCGACCAGGGGGTTTCCCGAGGACTGGATGGCATCCGCGCCGCCGGCACCGGTGGCCAGGACCAGGACGGCGGTCGCGGTGACGAGCAGAACACCCATCGCCGCGATGATGCCGCGGGGGACGTTGCGGGCCGGATCCTTGGCCTCCTCGGCGGCCAGCGGCACGCCCTCGATGGCGAGGAAGAACCAGATCGCGAACGGCACGGCGGCCCAGATGCCGATGAATCCGAACGGAAGGAAGTCCGAGGCACCGGCGGCGTCGGTGGGAGCGATGTTGGTGAGGTTCGACGCCTCGAACTGACCCGCGGCCGCCAGAGCGAAGACGACGAGGCCGACCAGGGCGATGGCGGTGATGACGAACATGACCTTGAGCGCCTCACCCACGCCGGCGAGGTGGATGCCGATGAACACCGCGTACACCGCGAGGTATATCCACCACCCGTCGGTGATGCCGAAGAGCTCCAGGGATTCGACGTACGCGCCGATGAACGTCGCTATGGCGGCGGGCGCGATGGCGTACTCGATGAGGATGGCGGTCCCGGTGGCGAACCCTCCCCACGGCCCCAATGCGCGCCGCGCGAAGGTGTAGCCACCACCCGCGGCCGGGAGCGCCGAGGACATCTCGGCCATGCCGAGCACCATGGCCAGGTACATGCCGGCGATGATCACGGCCGCGATGAGCAGGCCACCGAAGCCGCCCTGTTCCAGGCCGAAGTTCCAACCCGAGTAGTCGCCCGAGATCACGTAGCTGACGCCGAGACCCGCGAGCAGCACCCACCCGGCGGTGCCCTTCTTCAACTGACGCCTGTCCAGGTAGTCACCGCTCTCGCGGTGTGAGTGCGTTCCGTCATGGTGACTACTGTGGGTTTCTGCGGTGGACATGCGCGGCCTATCTCGAAGCGGTGTCGACGGATGTCGCGCGGCGTGCGCGAACCGGATCACCGTAGGTCCGCGGTGTAAGCATCGCGTCGACGCGCTGTGACGGCCCGGTTACGGCGGTTCCGGTGCGACGACAGCCGTGGGGACAGCGCGGAACCGCCCGGGCGGAACGGAAATCGGTCACCTCGCCCCGGTGGGTGCGTCACGACCTCTAGGCTTGGCCGTGTGAAGCGGATGACCCGGACCCGGTCCACAACAGGCGTCGCGACCCTGCTGGTCGCGGCACTGATAGCCGGCGGGTGCGCGTCCGGCGACGGCGCCTCCGGGCCGGGGGATACGGCCGATCAGGAGACCGTCGCCGAGCGCGACGACCACCACTACGAGCGGGTCAGCTACCCCACCCGAGGGGAATCGGATCCGGCCCAGAACTGGGGAGACCTCTATCTCCCGGCCGGACGACACGCCGAGGATTCGGTGCCGCTGGTCGTCCTCATCCACGGCGGGTCGTGGGCGTCCCAGCTCGGCGCCGAGGTCATGACCCCCTTCGCCGAGGATCTGGTCGACCGCGGGATGGCCGTGTACAACGTCGAGTACCGGCGAGTCGGCTCCGGCGGCGGGTGGCCGACGACGTTCAGCGACGTCGCCGACGCCCTGGACCACGTGATCCGCCTCGACGAGCAGTACCCCGAGCTCACCACGGACGACGAACTCGTCGTGGGCCACAGCGCGGGTGCCCAGCTGGCCATGTGGTCCGGCACCCGGCACTCACTGGACGACGACGAGGTGGGCAGCGACCCGGCGTTCCGCCCGACCCGTGTCGTCTCCCTGGCCGGGCCGCTGGACATGGTCTACGCCGCCACCCACGGCGACGACCGCATCGTCTCAGCCCTCGGCGGCAGCCCGTCCGAGGTCCCGGACCGCTACACCTCGGTCGACCCGATCCAGAACATCGACCCGCGAATTCCCGTGGTCGCCGTGCACGGCACCGCCGACACGATGGTCTCCCCGGAGAACTCCATCCGGTACATCGACGCCGTGAAGCAGCGCAGTGGGATCGGGGCCCTCGTCCTGGCGGACGGGGAGGACCACGTGTCGCTCGTCAGTGGGGATTCCGCGCACTACCAGCGCATCCTCGACATCATCTCCGAGACATCGGACAAGACCGTCGACGAACTCGAGCAGCAGCACACGGGTTAGTCGCCTCGAGCCCCGCCGGCCAGACGCTCGATCCCGTCGTGCATCAGATCGACGGCGGTGCCGAAGACGACCCCGGGGTCGATCCCTCGGTAGTCCGCCAGGAGCGCGGTGGTGAGCGGGAAGTCCTCGGCGGGAAGCGCCTCGATCTCCGCCGCGGTGGCGGCGTCCACGGGAGCCATCATCCCCAGCGCCTCGGCAGTGGCCAGCCCGAGCACCGTCGCGAACCAGCCCACCGTCACGGTCACCACCTGCGGTCGGGGGATACCGGCAGCCGTCATCGCCGCGTGCACGACCTCCGTGGTGGCGTAGTCGGCCGACCCGGTGTGGGTGAATCGCTGGAGCAGCGGGAACGTCCGGGGATACGACCCGGCCAGGGTGCGGTACTGCTCGGCCAGGTGGCGCAGGGTCGACCGCCAGGGCTCCCCTGGCGCGGCGGGCCGCACCCGCGCGTCCAGCCATGACGCCATGGCCCTCGTCAGACCCTGCTTGGACCCGAAGTGATAGGTCACCGACATCGCGTCGCACCCCGCCGCCCGAGCCACCCCGCGCAGGCTGAACGACTCCTGTCCGCCCTCCTCGAGCAGGCCGACGGCCGCGCCGACGATCAGCTCGGGGGACAGTCCCCTCGGCCCACGTCCGGAGTGTCGCTCGACCATCAGATCCCCCACTTTCGGGCCAACTGGTACGGACCCTATTTCTACATCGTAGAATACTGGCGATCAGAGGGAGGACATCATGGTGGAGATCAGGATCGCGGAGAGCGCCGACGCACCGGCCATCGGGGAGATGCTCGGTGAGGCGTTCGGCGACGATCCCGCGTGGGCGCAGTT
Organism: Dietzia sp. UCD-THP; assembly: GCF_000349585.1. Lineage (NCBI taxonomy): Bacteria > Bacillati > Actinomycetota > Actinomycetes > Mycobacteriales > Dietziaceae > Dietzia > Dietzia sp. UCD-THP. The sequence continues at coordinate 15,461 of NZ_KB714659.1, read as the reverse complement.
CTTCCCGGACGAGACCTCCCGGCCCGAACGCCTGACAGCGCACTATCGCCGCCACGTCAGTCGGCACCCGGACCGGGTCGACGTGGCCATGGAGGGAGACCAGGTGCTGGGCGCGTTGCTCTGGGAGCCGCCCCACCACGGCGCGGGCCGGTTGTCCAGGTGGGCCGGCGGGGTCGCCGCGAGACTGCGCTCACTGGTCTCACCCACCGCGCGCCGTGGCAGGGCCCACACCCGTGCGGTCGAGGCCCACAGGCCGCCGGAACCGCACTGGTACTTCCACGACATCGCCGCCGGACCCCGGGCCCGCGGGAAGGGGATCGGATCGGCGCTCCTACGCCACCGCCTGGCGCTCATCGATCAGGGCGGACCGGAACCGGTGTTCCTCGAGGCCACCACCCCGGGCAGCCGCCGGCTGTACGAACGATTCGGCTTCCGCCCCGTGGGCACCGTCCCCACGGGGTCCGGGCAGGAATCCACGGCGATGATCCGCCCGGTGGGAGCCAGCGATGATCAGCCCGGCGGGAGCCAGCGATGAGTGACCCCCGCCTGGCCCGCCCGGACGATCTCGCCCCGGCCGCGGACACCCTGGCCCGGGCGTTCGAGCACTACCCCTGGACCCGCCACGTCATCCCCGAGGAGGGGTACGGCGAGCGCCTGCTCACGTTGCAGCAGCTCTATCTCGCCCACGCCCACCGCCACGGGATCGTCGCCGTCACCGGGGACCTCGACGGGGTGATCGCGCTCCTGCCCCCGGACGCACCGGACCCCGACGAGGCGGCGGTCGAACAGATCGTGGCCCTGCACGGCGACCGGATCGGACGCCTGGCCGACGGCTCGCCGCCGCACGACGGCTGGACGCTCGAGACCCTCGGGGTGCGCCCCACCGCCCAGGGCAGGCGGCTCGGCAGCGCCCTGCTCGCGTTCGGTCTCCACGAGGCGGCACGACGAGGCGCCCACACCGTCCGCCTGGAGACCTCGGACGAGCGCAACGTCAGACTGTACGAACGGCACGGTTTCTCGGTCACGGGACGTCGCGACCACTCGGGCGGCCCCCCCGTCTGGGACATGGAGGTCCACCCCCGCGCCCACTGACCGTCCACCCCACCGGCGCCTGAGGCGCCCACGGGGTGGGAGTAGCTTCTACACCGTGACCAGGTACCGCGACCCGATCGCGCAGTGGCGCGCGGCTGTGGTGGTGCTGGCATCCGCGCTCACCGCCACGGTCGCGCACACGGCCGGGGGAGGCGGCGTGCCCGGCCCGGGCGGATGGGCCGTGGTGCTCCTGTGCCTCCTCCCCGTCGCCGCGCTCGCCCGGGGCCGGGTCGGACGAGGCGCACCCGGACTGGCGGCGGCCGGCCTCCTCGGACAGGGCGTGGGGCACCTCGCCCTGTCGCTCGTCACGCTCCGCCCACCACCGGACACGCCGTAGGTACGGGCCACCACTCGTCCGCATCCGCACACGTCGCGGCGACCCCTCCCTCGCACGGGTCGGGGCACGAGCTCCTCCACGGCCACGGCGCCCCTCTCCTGCCTCCCACAGCGGGCTGGGCTGGCACCGTCGACTCGCTGGCCCATCCGGCCCACCTGGACCCGCTCATGCTGGCCGCCCACATCGTCGGCGCGGCGCTGACTGCGGTCCTGGTGGCGGCCGCCGCCGAGGGAGTGCGCAGGGTGGCGGCCCGGCTCATCCTTCTGGCCCGTGATCTCCTCGCCCCCGCGACCCCGTGCGCGGGCACCCCCGCCTCCGCCAGGCAGAACGCCTCGGCTCCGGTCGGGCGTCTGACCGCGCGCTCGCTACGCGGGCCACCGCTTCCGGCCTGATCCACCACACCCCTCCCCCCGGGGTCGACCCTCGGGGCCCAGGGGTGTGCGTCCTTCTCTCATCTCGAACGGCCCCCGCCGACGCGCACGAGCGCACCGGCGGCACCGGGCCGTGGATCAGGAGTGCCCTGCCCATGACCACCACGACCGAACATCCCCGCGACCCCTACTCACCCACCGCCGACGTGCCCACCGCCGGAGCGCGCGACCCGGGCGTCGGTGGCCCGCTGAGGCAACTCATGCTCCGCCTGCACTTCTACGTCGGCCTGCTGGTCGGCCCGTTCCTGCTCATCGCGGCGGTGTCGGGCTTCTTCTACGCACTGGCGCCGACCATCGAGCGAGCGGTCTACGCCGATCAGCTGACCGCCACCTCCTCGGCGCAGAACGTCCCGCTGGCCGATCAGATCACCACCGCACGCGCGTTCCATCCCGATCTCGCGGTGGCGAGAATCGTGGCCGGGAGCGACGGGTCGACGACCAGGGTCCTGTTCTCGGACGACTCGCTGCCGTCGGAATCGCACTCCCGAGTGGTCTTTGTCGACCCCTCCGACGGCGCGATCCGCGGGGACACCGTCCAGTACGGGTCCGGGCAGGCGCTGCCCCTGCGCACCTGGCTGTCCGGCCTGCACCGCAGTCTGCACCTCGGCGAGGTGGGCCGCCTCTACTCCGAGCTGGCCGCAAGCTGGCTCGCCCCACTCGCCCTGGCGGGGCTGTACCTGTGGTGGGGCCGGACCCGCCGCGCCGGTACCTCTCCGTTCAGGTCGGCACCCGGCCTGGAGGGTCGGGCGCGCCTGCGTTCCCGCCACGCCGTCCTGGGGACATGGGCTCTGGTGGGCATGCTGGTGCTGTCCGCGACCGGCCTGACCTGGTCGGCCTACGCCGGTCAACGCGTCGCCGACCTCCGCGCCGCGCTGGACTGGACCACTCCGACGCTCTCAGCCACGTCACCTGAGTCCTCCAGCGCCGGAACTCCTCTCGCCGAGCCCGCGAACGGACACCACGATCACGGCTCGCACGCGGGCTCCCGTGGCGTTGGCTCCGAGGGCGCCGCCGCCTGGACCCCGGACGGAGCCCAGGTCGCCCTTGCGGGCGCCCGTTCCGCCGGCCTGACGGACCCGTGACAGTCCACCGTGACATCTCAGGATTCTGCCCCAGTTCCTTTCGCCTGAACGCCGGATGAACAACGCCGGAGGACCCGGCGGCGGGTCGCCCGACGGGCCGGCGATGGCGTGCTGAGTAGATGCACGGGGGCTGCCCTTTTTGAACCTGCCGCAAGTAGACCGGAACAGGACTAGATTAATTTCCGTTGATCGTAACCGCGATCGACCCACTCCTCCCAAGCGAGGTACCCAGAATGTCCACGTCCACCGCCTCCCAGCCCACAGCCGGCCAGACCACCGCCTCCCAGGTCGCCAAGAGCGTCCGTCTCGCGCTGCTGACCGGCGGCCTCCTCGCCATCGGTTTCGGCATCGCCGTCCTGGTCTGGCCGGCGAAGACCGCCGTCGCCATCACCGGTGTGCTCGCCTTCTACGCCATCGTCGGGGGAATCGTGTACGCCTCGGTCGGCCTGCTCGCCAAGGACCACACGACGGGCAGCCGGGTCGGTCACGTCCTGCTCGGCCTGCTGTGGGTCATCGCCGGCGTCTTCGCGTTTGTCTCGCTGCAGGAGTCCGCGGCCTTCCTCGCCGTCTTCATCACCGTGATGATCGGCGTCATGTGGATCGTCGAGGGCTTCACCGCCCTGTTCACCCTCGGCGAGTCCGGAGCGAAGGGCGTGACGATCTTCTTCGCGATCATCTCGGTCCTCGCGGGCGTCTCCCTGTTGAGCACCCCACTGTGGGGCGCCGGCTTCCTGTGGTGGCTGCTCGGCATCTCGCTCGTCGTGCTCGGGGCGCTCAACGTCTTCCGCGCGCTGTCCCATGGGGGATCTCGCTGAGCCCACGCATCAGCGCGTTGACGGGGGCCGCGGACGAAATGGGGTCCGCGGGCCTCGTCGTCGTCGCTCTCACCCGGTCGTCACCGGCGACGTCTCACGAGTACAGGGACTTCTTGCTGGTCTCCGGCGCCAGGACGAGCGCGATGATGGTCAGCACGGACAGGCCCACCAGGTAATACCCGACGTAGGCCACCGAGAAGTTCTGCACCAGCCACACCGCGACGAACGGGGTCAGCGCGGCGCCGAGGATGGCCGAGAAGTTGTACGCGACCCCCGAGCCGGTGTAGCGGGTGTTGGTGGGGAACAGCTCCGGGAGCACGGCCGACATCGGCCCGAAGGTCAGGCCCATGAGCATCATCCCCACGCAGAGGAAGAGCAGCATCCGGGTCACGTCGAGGTCGTCGCCGGTACCGATCGCCTCCGGGTCGAGCCACCAGCCGAAGCTGAGCCCGAAGGCGACGATGGCGAGGGTCACGCCGATGAGCATGCGCCGCCGCCCGAGGGCATCGGCGAGAAGACCGGCCACCGGCACAAAGACCGCGAACAGGATGATCGCGAGCACCTGCAGGGTGAGGAACGACCGGTACCCGTACCCCAACCCGCCGGTGCCCTCGCCGCCGATCGCGAAGGACAGGATCCACGTGGTCATCAGGTAGAACAGGCCGTAGGTGGCCAGCATGATGAACGTGCCGAGGATGATCTCCCGCCAGTTCTTGCTGAACACCTCCGACACCGGTGTCTTGACCCGCTGGTCGTCCGCGATGGCCCGGGCGAAGACCGGCGTCTCTTCGATCCGCAGACGGACATAGAGTCCGACGGCCACCATGACGATCGACAGCAGGAACGGCAGGCGCCAGCCCCAGACCAGGAACGGATCCGACAGGTCGCTCGCCGTGGAGTCATACGCGAACCAGGTGGTCAGAAGCAGGAAGAGCCCGTTGGCCAGGATGAAGCCGAACGGCGCACCCAACTGCGGCCACATCGCGGCGAAGGCCCGCTTGCCCGGCTGCGCGGTCTCGGAGGCCAGCAGCGCCGCGCCCGACCACTCGCCGCCCAGCCCGATTCCCTGGAAGAAGCGGAGGATGGTGAGCATCGCGGGTGCCCACAGTCCGATCTGGTGGATGGTCGGCAGAAGTCCGATGAGGAACGTGGCGATTCCCATGGTGAGCAACGCGCCCACCAGGGTGACCTTGCGCCCCAGCCGGTCCCCGTAGTGGCCGAAGATCACCGAGCCCAGCGGGCGGGCGACGAACGCGGTCCCGAAGGTCGCCATGGAGGCGAGCAGAGCGGCGCCCGAGTCGCCGCCGTGGAAGAACAGCAGCGGGAAGACCGAGACCGCGGCGGTGGCGAAGATGTAGAAGTCGTAGAACTCGATGGTCGTGCCGATGAGCGAGGCGAAGATGATCCGGCGCCGGGGGACCGTCCCGGTCGGATCTGGCGGGTCGGACGGGTCGGACGGTGCCGACGACAAGCCGGTCGCGTCGGTCCGGCCGGCCGTATCCGCCGCCGTATCGGCGGGGCCGCTGCTGTTCTCGGGGTGGGGTGAGGCGATCACCGGGGCATCGTACAGAAACCGGGCCCGGCGTCACCCCCACCGCGGTGGGCGTACGACGATGACGGGTGCACACGCGTGCTACAAGTGAACAACACGTCAGGACGGGTCCACCACATGACATCAGACTCCGGGTCGGCACCGGTCGACCTCGACCCCACCCTGGATCTCGAGCAGCTGGCCTCACTCGGGAGCGGTGCCTCGTTCTGGCGCACCGAGGAGCTGCCCGGGGTGCCCGCGCTCGTCCTCACCGACGGGCCACACGGGGTGCGGTTCCAGTCCGGCGCGACGGACCATCTCGGGCTGGCCGCGAGCGACCCTGCCACCTGCTTCCCCCCGGCGTCGGGGCTGGCGCAGAGCTGGGACCCCGACCTGGCCCGCCGGATCGGGGCCGCACTCGCCGTCGAGGCGCTGGCCGCCGGGGTGGGCGTCCTGCTGGGCCCGGGGATCAACATCAAGCGTGACCCCCGGGCCGGCCGCAACTTCGAGTACTTCAGCGAGGACCCCCATCTCACCGGGGTCATGGCGACGCAACTTGTCCGCGGCCTGCAAGCCGGAGGCGTCGGGGCATCGGTCAAGCACTTCGCGGCGAACAACTCCGAGCACGATCGCATGCGGGCGAGCTCCGACGTCGACCCCCGGCCGCTGCGGGAGATCTACCTGCGGGCCTTCGAGCGCGTGGTCCGGGACGCCCGACCATGGACCGTGATGACGGCGTACAACAAGATCAACGGTGTCTACGCCTCGGAGAACCGGTGGCTGCTCACCGACCTCCTGCGCGACGAATGGGGATTCGACGGGGCCGTCATCAGCGACTGGGGGGCCGTGGTGGACCGCGTGGCCTCCATGCGCGCCGGTCTGGACCTGCAGATGCCCGGGCCCCCCGACCTCGACGACGCCGACGTGGTCCGAGCCGCCCGGCGGGGCGACCTCGACCGGGCGCATGTCCGGCGGGCCGCGACCGCGGTGGCGCGCCTGGCGGAGCGGGTCCGTGACGGACGGCGTGCCTCGCAGGGTCGCGGCGGGCAGCCGGCGGAGGTGGACACCGACGCTCACCACGAACTCGCGCGGGAGGCGGCGGAGGCCTCGATCGTGCTGCTGATCAACGGCGGTGACCTGCTCCCGCTCTCCCCGGGGAGCCGCGTCGCGGTGATCGGCGCGTTCGCCCGCGACCCGCGCGTCCAGGGCGGTGGCAGCTCCCACGTCTCCCCCACCCGGATCGATGTACCGCTGACGGAGATCCGCCGGATCGGCGGGGACGACGGTGTCACCTACGCCGCGGGGTTCGGGACGGATGACGACGACGCCGGCCGCCTCCTCGCCGAGGCCGTCGCAGTGGCGTCCGAGGCGGAGGTGGCGGTCCTCATGCTGGGGCTCACCGACGAGCAGGAGTCGGAGGGAGTGGACCGCCAGCACATCGAGTTGCCCGGTAACCGGGTCAGACTTCTGGACGCGGTCGCGGCGGTGCAGGAGCGGATCGTGGTGATCCTGTCGGCCGGATCCGTGGTGGACCTGACCCCCGTGGTTCCCCGCGCGTCGGCGATCCTGACCGGGGCCCTGCTGGGCCAGGGCGGGGGCAGGGCGCTCGCGAGAGTGCTCTACGGCCAGGCCACCCCGTCCGGGCGCCTGGCCGAGACGATCCCGCTCCGCATCGAGGACGCTCCCAGCTGGGACAACTTCCCGGCCGAGGACTCGCACGTGCGGTACGGCGAAGGGATCTTCGTCGGCTACCGCGGGTACGACCACAGGCGACGAGAGGTGCGGTTCCCCTTCGGCCACGGACTGTCCTATACGCGATTCGACTACCGGTCCCTGACGGTCGTCGCCCGGGACGGGGGACAGCGAGTCAAGGAGTGGACGGCACGGGTGAAGGTCCACAACACCGGGCGGGTCCGGGGCCGCGAGATCGTCCAGATCTACTCCTCGCTCCCGGCGTCGGTGCGCAGGCGGGCGCCGCGGGAGCTCGTGGGGTTCGGGCACAACGATCTCGATCCCGGGCAGATCGGGGTCCTGGAGGTTGTGGTCGAACGACGGGACCTGGCGTACTGGGACGAGCCGGCCGGGAGGTGGCTGGTAGAGGGCGGCGAGTACGTCTTCGCGGCCGCCGCGTCCAGCAGGGCCATCCGCATCGAGGCCACCGTGGTGGTCGATGGCGATCCACGCCCGGTCCGGATCGACCTCGAGTCCACCATCTCCGAGGCGATGGCGGACCCCGACGCACGGCTGGTCCTCGATGAGGTGTTCCGCCCGTTCGCCGCGAACGCCGGCGGGGCGAGCGGCGGTGCGAGCACGCCAGTGGGGGCCTCAATCGAGAACCTGGTGGGGTCCATCCCCGTGGGTCGGATGTTGTCCGGTTTCCTGGGCCTGGACCGGGAGGCCGTCGCGCGCGTCGCCGAGCAACTCAGCCGCATCCCGCGCTGACGTCGGCCAGCAGGCTTGTCGCGGCGAAGGGGGACGGGGAGCCCCCTGCGGTCTACGACCCCGCTCCCCTCTGGCGGTCATCGTCTCGACGTCTGTAATGCACGAACACGGTCCCGCTGCCGAAGACGCGGTGCTCGACGAGCTCCAGGTCGAGTTCGGCGCCGGGCGGCAGCGCGCGCAGACCCCCACCCACGACCCTGGGGACGACGAAGAACCGGAAGTCGTCGACCATCCCGGCGCTGATCGCCTCGCTCGCGGTCGTGGGCCCGAAGATCTCGACCTCACCCGCCGCACCGTCGACGATCTCCCGGAGTCGGGCGAGGTCGAGACGCGGCAGCAGGACGTCCCGAGCGGAGAGCAGGTCCGCCTCGGTCATCGTCTGCGACACGGCGATGTGTGTGAGGTCCTGCCACCGGCGGGCGAACTCGTGCTCGTCCGGGCCCCAGGAACCATCCTCGGGTGGAGCCTCCCAGTAGGTCATCAAACGGTAGGTGTTCCGTCCCAGGACCTCGTGCGATACCGATCCCATCCGTTCCACGTGAAACCGGAACACGTCCCCGCCCGGCGCGGTCCAGTCGAAGTCTCCGTTCGCGTCGGCGGCGTATCCGTCGAGCGAGATCGTTGCCGTGTAGCCCAGAGATCCCATGGTCACTCTCCGCTCGGGCGTGGGATGAGTTGTCGCCTCATGACAATCCGGGGATAGCCCCCCGCCACCGACGTCGTATCGGCGACCTTGACGAATCCCGCCTCCTCGAAGAGTGCGCGGAAGCCGACGAACGCCATGGTCAGGTTGACCTTCTCCGCACCGTTGTCCACGGGCACCGCCTCGACGGCGGGTGCGCCGTGGCCACGCGCGAACTCGACCGCACCCTCGACCAACTCCCGCGCGATCCCCCGGCCCCGGTACCCGGGGCGGACCCGGATGCAGAAGATCGACCACACCGGTTGGGTGTCGACGGTCGGCACCACCCGGGATCGCGCGATCGGCAGGTCGCGGCGCGGCGCGACTCCCGCCCACCCCACGGGTTCGGATCCGAGGTAGGCGAGCACACCCGGTGCGACCTCCTGTGAGCACAGGTCGCGCACGTACTCGCCGCGCGCGGGACCCACCAGGCAGGTGTTAGTCCCGGAGTCCAGACGGTGGCTCAGGCACCAACACACACTGGCGTCCGGCGACTTCTTCGGCCCCAGGAGAACCGCCACGTCGTCGAACCGGTCCGCCGGGCGCACCTCGATCATCGCCCCGGCCCCACTGCAGAAGGTGTCATAGGGTCCATCCTTGCCCCAGGTGCCTGGCGCTCCGGCGGGCTGGGATGCCGGTGCTCGGTCGTCGGATCTGAGACTAGTACCCGCCGGCAGAGCGCCGACAGGATTCGCTCGGCCGAGCGCGACGGGCGCGCATCAACTCCCGGAATGGGACGCGTCCGGACCCCGCCGCCCCAGCGCCGTGTACAGCGCCACCCATTGACTCGCGGTGAGGTCCCTGGGCAGGGCGCCGGGAGCCACGCCGGCCCGGGCGACGGCGCCGCGGACCGCCGGTCGTCGCGGCGCCGGCACCACCGAGGCCAGGATCGCGGTGAGGCCGCGACCACGGCCGGTGAAGACGGCGTGGACGAACCTCCGGTATGCGGCCCAATCGCGGTCCGGCAGGAGAGGTCGAGGCCTCCGGGTCAGCACGAGCACCGCCCCGTCGACGGTGGGTTCCGGCCGGAACGCCCGGCGGGGCACTCGGCGATGCAGGGTGAAGTCGATCCACGGCCACCACTGGGCGGTCATCATGGTCGCTCCCCCGACACCCGCGCGCCGGCGGGCGACCTCCCACTGGACCAGCAGGACGGCGGTCGTCGTCGTCGAGGAGTGGAGCACCTTACGCAGGATCGCGGTGGTGAGGTGGAACGGGAGATTGCCCACCACCAAATGCGGCGTGGTGGGTAGCGGCCACCGCACGATATCCGCGTGGACCAGATCCACGTCGGCGGTGAGCGAACGCCGCAGGTGCTCGACCTTTCGGGAGTCGACCTCCACGGCGGTCAGTGGACGCCCCAGTGCCTGCAACGGTGTGGTCAGTGCACCCCGGCCGGGCCCGATCTCGATGATCGGCCCCGAAGTGGCGCGGACGATGTCGATGATGGCGTCGACGACGGTGGTGTCGGTGAGGAAGTTCTGGCCGTACTCATGACGGCCGCCCCGATAGGTGGGCATGTGTGGACGCTCCGGAACGAGAAGATGTCCGGGCATGCGAAAGCGCCGCCCGGCTGGACCGCGGAGCGGCGGAAGCGTCCTAAAGGAGGGAATCCGCCGCTAGAAGCGACGGTCCCGAATCAATGTGGTGAAGCACGTCATGACGGCCAGTGTAGCCGACCGCCCGCGATCGCCGGTCGTAACTATACCAAACGTACGGTACAGTTACGGCATGCACTCCGCTCCCGTCTCGACGACTCCGGACACCGCTCTGCCCCCCTGGCAACGCTGGACCGTACTCGGCATCGTCTCTTCTGCCCTGCTGCTGATCGCCCTGGACAACACGATCCTCTACACGGCACTGCCGACGCTGACCCGGGAGCTGGGAGCGGGTAGCTCTCAACAGCTGTGGGTGATCAACGCATACCCCCTGCTGATGGCCGGGCTCCTGCTGGGCTCGGGCGCCCTGGGAGACCGCGTGGGACACAAGCGGATCTTCCAGGTGGGCCTGCTCGTCTTCGGCGCGGCGTCACTCGTGGCCGCCTTCGCACCGACGGCGGGGGTCCTGATCCTCGCCCGCGCCCTACTGGGCGTGGGTGCGGCGGCCATGATGCCCGCGACACTCGCACTCATCCGCCTCAGCTTCGCGGACGAGCGGGAGCGCAACCTCGCCATCGGCGTCTGGGCCGCGATCGCGACCGTGGGCATGGCCCTCGGGCCCATCGTCTCCGGCGTTCTGCTGGAGCACTTCTGGTGGGGGTCGGTGTTCCTCCTCAACGTCCCCATCGTCCTGCTCGCCAGTGCACTGATGCTCGTGGTCGGGCCACCCAACCTCACCAACCCCGCCCGACGCTGGGACGCCCTCTCCTCGGCGCAGGCCCTGGTCGGCATGGCCGCGGCGGTCCTGGCCGTCAAGACCTGGGCGGAGGCGGACGCGAACCGGACCCTGGCGGCAGCGGCCACGGTGGTCGCCGTCGTCACCCTCACCGTCTTCGCCAGGCGGCAACGGCGACTGGCCACCCACACCGAGCCACTGGTGGACTTCACCATCTTCCGCAACCGAGGCTTCAGCGGCGGCGTGGTGGCCGCGGGGGTCAGTGTGTTCGCGATAGTCGGGCTGCAGCTGGTCATCACGCAGCGCTATCAACTCGTCGAGGGGTTCAGCCCCCTCCAGAGCGGCCTCGTGGTCAGCGTCCTGGCGGTGGCCTCGCTCCCCTTCGCGCTCTTCGGCGGCGCCGTGCTGCACCGGGTCGGCCTGCTGGTGCTCATCGGCGGGGGGATCACCGCATCGGCCGTGGGTTCGGTCATCACCGTCATCGCGGCCGCGCAGGACTCGCTGACGCTCCTGGTGCTCGGCATGATCGTCGTCGGCGCCGGACTCGGTGCCTCGATGTCGGTGGCGTCCACCGCCATCATGGGCAACGTGCCCCCGCGCCGGGCGGGCATGGCCGCCTCCCTGGAGGAGGTGTCCTACGAGTTCGGCGGGCTCGTCGGCGTGGCCACCATGGGCTCGCTGCTGACCCTGGTCTACGCGCGGGCGATCGAGCTGCCGGCGGGCGCGGAGGGCTGGGCGGGCCAGGCGCCCGCTGCGGCGCTGGCATCACAGGATGCACAGATCGTGGCGGCGGCCGCCGAGTCGTTCGACGCGGCGTTCCTGTCCGTGCTGACGGCGGTGGCGGCCGTGATGGTGATCGGCGCCGTGGTGTCCGCGGTGTTGCTGCGGCGCTACACCCCGGGCACGCCCTCGCAGCTCTACCCGAACAACCACTGAACAGCCCCACGGCATCCACCGGCCACCCACGCACCATGACCCGGGAGCAGGTCCCATGCGACAGTCGAAACGCGACACCATCCTCGACGCGGCCAAGCGCCTCATCCAGCGCGAGGGTGTGACCGCCCTGACATTCGAGTCCCTCGCGACGGAGTCCGGCCTCACCAAGGGCGGCCTGCTCTATCACTTCCCCTCGCGCGACGATCTCCTCCGCGGACTACACGCCCACGTGGCCGGGCGGTGGGAACAGTGCATGGAGTCCGAGGCCGGGGGACCGGCCGAAGAGGTCGACGACGACGCCCGGTTCGCCGCCTTCGTCCGCTCCTCGCAGTTCCCCGACCGGGCGGAACTACTACTGATGTTGGAGGCGGTGGAGAACCCCGCCACCAACGCGGTGTGGGAGGACGTCTACCGCCGGTGGGTCCCGGACACCCCCGCGGCCGTGGACGACGACGTGATGACCTTCATCGCCCGGCTCGCCGCGGACGGGCTGTGGCTGTACGAGTCGTTGGAATCGCAGAAGCTCGACCCGGCTGTGCGGGAACGCGTGGTCGAGGAGATCATCAGGCTCGCGGAGTGAGACCCGGCCGCTGAGCGAAGGGCACGCGCCGGGCCCCGATCGTCAGCGTTCATCAGCGGTGCCGAGCTCCCTGGTCGACACGAAGGTCATCAGGTCCAGCAGTCGCGCGGTGAGGGCGACGCCGTCGGGTGTCAGCGAGTACTCGACGTGCGGCGGCACGACCGGCCTGGCCTCCCGATGGACGTACCCGTCCGCCTCGAGTGCGCGGAGGGTCTGCGACAGCATCTTGTCCGTGATCCCGGAGGCACGGTGGCGCAGTTCGTTCCAGCGCAGCGGTTCGCCGTCGGATAGCGCCGCCAGCAGCAATGGCGCCCATCTACTGGTCACCCGGCTCAGCGCTGCCCGCGTCGGACAGTTCTCGGTGTAGACGCCTTCGCCGAAGACCGACGCCAGGCGGACCGGCCCCTCACTCACTTTCATGCCAGTACCTTACTTGAAAGTGGGTACCCGACATCGGAAACAGTATGGCGTCCCCGTCGGTTGTCAGTGGGTGTCAGTGGGTCTCATCTCATTGACGCCCGTCGGTCCCCGGACCGAGGAGCCCATACCCAGTACCCCCAGGAGAAGACCCATGACCTACCTCGTGACCGGCGCCGCCGGGAAGCTCGGAGCCCACGTCGTCGACGCGTTGCTCGACCGGGGGGTGGTTCCCGGAGACATCGTCGCCACCGCGCGCGACACCGACCGGCTGAGCGCCGTGGCAGCACGCGGGGTGGTGACCCGCCGTCTCGACTACGACGACGCGTCCTCGGTGGACGCCGCACTGGAGGGTGTCGACCGGGTGCTCCTGGTGTCGTCCAGCATGGTCGGCCAGCGGATCGCTCAGCACCGCACCGTGATCGAGTCCGCGGCCCGGCACGGAGTCGAGCTGCTGGCCTACACCAGCATCCTCCGGGCCGACTCCAGCTCGCTGAGCCTCGCGACGGAGCACCTGCAGACCGAGCACATCCTCGCCGAGGCGGGGGTGCCCCACGTCCTGCTGCGCAACGGCTGGTACCTCGAGAACTACACCGACCAGGCCCGCACGCAGGTGGCGCAGGGCGTGTTCGGCGCGGCCGGGTCGGGGCGGATCAGCGCCGCGGCCCGCGCCGACTACGCCGAGGCCGCCGCGGTCGCGCTGCTCGCCGACGACAGCGCGGGAACGGTCCACGAGCTCGCGGGCGATTCCGCCTTCACGATGGCGGACTACGCCGCGGTCCTGTCCGAGCAGGCCGGGAAGGACGTGTCCTACACCGATCTACCCCGCGAGGAGTACGCCGCCGTTCTGGTCTCCGCCGGCGTGCCGGCCCCGTTCGCCGAGACACTCGCCGACACCGATCGTGGCGTCGCGGCCGGGGAGCTCTACGACGACTCCCGCACCCTCAGCACCCTCATCGGCCGGCCCACCACGACACTTGTCGAGGCCGTTGAGGCCGCGCTGGCCTGACCTCTCGGTCGTCTTCGTCCCCGGGGCCGGGGGATGACCTACCCGGCGGCCGGCTCGAACAGTTGCTGGCCGAGGTAGGTCTGCCCGTCCCGTAGCCCCGGGGGGATCGCGAACACGGAGCTCGTGAGGTGCTGCAGGTATTCGGTGAGCAGGTCGAACTGCATGCGGGCGAGCAGTGGGGTGAAGTGCCGTCGCGGGTCGCGGACGAAGGCTATGAAGAACAGGCCGGCGTCCAGGCGACCCAGCTCGTCCGAGCCGTCGGTGTAGTTGTAGCCGCGCCGGAGCATGTGCACTCCCGCGTTCCGAGTGGGGTGCATCAGCGCCACGTGGCTGGCCTCGGGGATGGCGGGTGAGCCGCCCGCCGAGCGCGCGGCGAAGTCGGGGGCGCTGGACTCGTCGCCCCCGGACAGCGGCGCCCCGGAGATCTTGTCCCGGCCCACCGCGTTCTCCTGGTCACGCAGCCCTATCCGCCAGACTGAGGTGGGGGCTGATGCACGAGTAGGTGACATCTGATCTGGCTTGCCCTGCGGGGCGGGCCTGGAAGGATGCCAGCTGTGCCCAAGCCCTACCCCCAGGAGTTCCGCGACGACGTGGTCCGCGTCGCCCAGAACCGCGAAGACGGTGTGACGCTCGAACAGATCGCTGCCGACTTCGGGATCCACCCGATGACCCTGAACAAGTGGATCCGCAAGGCCGACGTGGAGGCCGGGATCAGGCCCGGCACCACGTCGGCCGAATCGCGTGAGCTACGCGAGGCCAAGCGGCGTGTGCGCCTGCTAGAGCAGGAGAATGAGGTCCTACGCCGGGCGGCGGCGTACCTATCGCAGGCGAATCTGCCGGGAAAAGGTGGTACCCGCTCGTGAGCGAGCTCGCCGCTGACGGGGTCCCCGTCACGGTGGCGTGTCGGGTACTCAAGATCGCTCGCCAGCCCTACTACCGGTGGCTCAAGAACCCGATCACCGACGCCGAACTGGCCGAGGCGTACCGGGCCAACGCCCTGTTCGACGCACACCGCGAAGACCCGGAGTTCGGCTACCGCTATCTCGCCGACGAGGCCGAAGCCGCAGGCGAGAGGATGTGCCGGCGGACGGCGTGGCGGATCTGCTCCGCCGGCGGCTGGACCAGCGCTATCAGCGAGAAAGGCCGGGGTCGGCACCGCAAGGCCGGCCCGCCCGTGCACGACGACCTCGTCGAGCGGGACTTCACCGCAGCCGGTCCGAACGAGCTGTGGCTGACCGACATCACCGAACACTGGACAGCCGAAGGGAAGCTGTACCTGTGCGCGATCAAGGACGTCTACTCCGGCCGGATCGTCGGGTATTCGATCGACTCGAGAATGAAGTCCCGCCTGGCTGTGGCCGCCCTGAACAGCGCCGTCGCCAGGCGAGGCGACGTGACCGGATGCGTCCTCCACAGCGATAGAGGATCGCAATTCCGCTCGAAGAAGATGCAGATGGCAATCACCCGTCACGGGCTGATCGGCTCGATGGGCCGGGTTGGTGCGTGTGGTGACAACGCGGCCATGGAGAGCTTCTTCTCGCTGCTGCAGAACAACGTCCTCGACCGCCGATCCTGGGCCACCAGAGACGAGCTCCGCTCGGCGATCGTGCACTGGATCGAACGCACCTACCACCGCCGCAGACGGCAAGACCGCCTCGGCAGATTGACCCCCATCGAATTCGAGACGATCATGACCGACGAGGCCCTTCAGGCCGCGTGACTAACCCTGTCACCTATCCGTGCATCAGCCCCGTGAGACACCCGGGCTGGCTG
>NZ_AOSR01000057.1:0-46736 GCF_000349585.1 Dietzia sp. UCD-THP | reverse complement strand
ACCACCCAGATCACGAGGGCAATTCATCCTCCGCCGCCCGTTTCGGGGCAACTTCTCCAGCCTAGCGCATTCGGCCCACCCGGTCAAACCAGGCACGCTCACCACCATCCGGAGCACGCCACCTCCACCAGCCCGAACCTCGCGGCCCGCACTCGCTCTCGGCGACCTCCAATAAGTTACGCAGACGTGAACCCAAACGCAAATCGCCAGGTCACGCGTGCAATTGGGGCCGAAATGCACGGCGGCGCCGGTGAACACCGGCGCCGCCTACATCGTCGTCACGATCAGTGGACGCGGACCCCGGCGAGGTTCTTCTTGCCGCGGCGGAGCACCAGCCACGACCCGTGCAGCAGATCATCCTGCGCGGGGCTCCACTCCGGATCGTCGACGCGGGCGTTGTTGACATACGCGCCACCCTCGCCGACGGCACGTCGTGCCGCACCCTTGCTGTCACAGAGTCCGGAGGCGACCAGGAGATCGATGATCGTCCTCGGGGCGTCGGACGCCACCTCGACAGCGCCGGCGTCCTCGAGTGCGGCGCCGAGCGTCCGCTCGTCGAGCTCAGCCAGTTCGCCCCGCCCGAACAGGGCCTGGGATGCCGCCTGCACCGACTCCGTGGCCGCCACCCCGTGCACCATCGTGGTCATCTCCTCGGCGAGGCGCTTCTGTCCCGCGCGCAGGTGCGGCGTGTCCCGGGTGAGTGCCTCCAACTCCTCGATCTCCTCACGACCCAGGAACGTGAACCAGCGCAGGTAGCGGACCACGTCGGCATCGGAGGTGTTGAGGAAGTACTGGTACCAGGTGTACGGGCTGGTCAGGGCGGGGTCGAGCCAGAGGCTCCCGCCACCCGTCGACTTGCCGAACTTCTTCCCGTCGGACGAGGTGACCAGGGGGACGGTCATCGCGTGGACAGTCTCGCCGTCCATCCGGCGGTTGAGGTCGACGCCGCCGACGATGTTCCCCCACTGGTCGGAGCCGCCGATCTGCAGGGTGCACCGCATGGTGCGACGCAACTGCACGAAGTCGTTGGCCTGCAGGAGCATGTAGGAGAACTCCGTGTACGAGATCCCGTCGCCGTCCAGACGACGTTTGACGGTGTCCCGCCCGAGCATGGTGTTCAGGGAGAAGTGCTTGCCGACGTCGCGCAGGAACTGGATGGCGGTCAGGTGCCCGGTCCACTGCATGTTGTTGACCACCCGGGCGCCCACGGGCCCCTCGGTGAGGTCGACGAACAACTCGAGCTGACCCGTGATGCGCTCTGCCCAGTCGGCCACGGTGTCCGCGGTGTTCATGGTGCGCTCCCCCACCTCCCGGGGGTCCCCGATCATGCCGGTCGCTCCCCCGGCCAGGACGATCGGCCGGTGCCCCGCCAACTGGAATCGCCGGAGGGTGAGGAGCGGGATGAGGTGACCCGCGTGCAGGCTGGGCCCGGTCGGGTCGAAGCCGCAATACAGCGACACGGTGCCCGCGTCGAGGTGTTCACGGAGCGCGTCGAGGTCTGTCGACTGCGCGATGAGCCCCCGCCACTGCAGGTCATCGAGGATGTTGGAAGTCACGAGCGACATTGTCCCTTATCGGCGCGTCGGGCTACCACGGGGCAGGGGGCGGGGCGGGGTGCGAGGCGGGGTCTGGGGCGGGGTTCGGGGCGTGCGGCGCCCGTGGACTGCGCCGGTAGGAGGACACCTCCCTGGCGCCTGCGATCCAGAACCGCCACGGGCGGTCGGCCGCACGGGACACACCCACCCGGGGACCGGACCGGATCTGCGACGCGGGGACGGGATCAGGACGGAACGTGACCGACGACGACGAATCCAGCACGTCCATGCCCCGGTAGGACAGCTCGATCCCCATCACCCTGCCGAGGTTCCCCGGGCCGCGCGCCGCGCGCTCGGGGAGTATCCCGGGCCGGCGCTGCTGGGCCGCCTCGTGTCCACCCACCACGCGTCCTGCGCGGATGAGGACGCCGCCCCCTTCCCCTCGGGGACGGCAGGTGATGTTGGCGCACCGATGGATCCCGTGGCTCAGATAGACGTACAGGTGCCCGGCATCCCCGAACATCACCTCGTTCCGCGGCGTCGGACCCGGCCACGTGTGTGCGGCGGGATCCGGATGGGCCGAGCCGGCCGGGCCCCCGTAGGCCTCCACCTCCATCACCCGTACCGCGACGGGCCCGTGGGTCAGGACACCTCCCAGCAGGGACCGCGCGGCCTCGTCGGGGTCCGCGTCGCGGAGCAGTGCCCGGAACGTGTCCCCTCCGTCCTGCGGCAGGGTCACTCCTGCGGAGCCCCGCCCGCCCGGGCAAGCAAATCCTCGTGCTCCG
Source organism: Dietzia sp. UCD-THP (assembly GCF_000349585.1). NCBI lineage: Bacteria > Bacillati > Actinomycetota > Actinomycetes > Mycobacteriales > Dietziaceae > Dietzia > Dietzia sp. UCD-THP. The sequence continues at coordinate 44,416 of NZ_AOSR01000057.1, read as the reverse complement.
CGTCGTCCACCGGACGTGACTCGTCCACCAGCAGCACCGGGATGCCGTCGTCGATCCGGTACGCGCGGCGCAGGCGGGGGTTGTAGAGCGTGTCGTCACCCGCCAGGAGGAGCGGCCCCTTGTCCTCGGGGCAGGCGAGGATCTCCAGCAGGCGGTCATCGATGACGGACATGGAGCTCACCCTACCCAGTCGGCGAGGTCGTCACGGACTTCTCCCAGCCGCCTCCGCTGTGCGGCCACCGCGGTGCCGGCGGTCCCGCCCCGCGCACTGCGCGACGCGATGGATCCCGTCACCGTGAGGACGTCGCGGACCTCCGCGGTGAGTGCCGGGTCGATCGAGGCCAACTCCTCGTCGGTGAGCGCGTCGAGTCCCACACCGCGGGACTCGGCCACCCGGACGCACTCCCCGGCCGCCTCGTGGGCGACCCGGAACGGCACACCCTGACGCACCATCCACTCCGCGATGTCGGTGGCCAGCGTGTACCCGGCCGGAGCGAGCGCGGCGAGGCGATGCGGGTGGAACTCCAGGGTCGAGACCATCCCGGCCATCGCCGGGAGGAGCAGGTAGAGCTGGGCCACCGAATCGAACAGCGGCTCCTTGTCCTCCTGCAGATCCCGGTTGTAGGCCAGCGGTTGGGCCTTGAGGGTGGCGAGCAGGCCGGTCAGGTTGCCGATCAACCGGCCCGTCTTGCCGCGCATCAGTTCCGCGACGTCCGGGTTCTTCTTCTGGGGCATGATCGAGCTCCCGGTCGACCACTCGTCGGCGAGCGTGACATATCCGAACTCCGGGGTCGACCAGGCGATCACCTCCTCCGCCAGGCGGGAGAGGTCAACTGCGACCTGCGCGAGGACGTACGCCGCCTCGGAAGCGAAGTCCCGCGAGCTCGTGGCGTCGATCGAGTTGTCCGCCGCGCGATCGAAGCCGAGTTCCGCCGCGATCGCGTCCGGGTCGAGCCCGAGGGACGACCCGGCCAGGGCGCCCGAACCGTACGGCGACACGGCAAGGCGTCGATCCAGGTCACGGATCCGGTCGACGTCGCGCAGCAGCGGCTGGGCGTGTGCCAGGAGCTGGTGTGCGAGCAGGATCGGCTGCGCGGCCTGGAAGTGCGTCTTGCCCGGCATGACAGTCTCAGGGTGCTCGTCCGCCTGGGCCACCAGGGCGTCGACCACGTCGAGGACACCCCCGGCCACCTCCCGCACCGCGTCGCGCAACCACATCCTGAACAACGTGGCGACCTGGTCGTTGCGGGACCGGCCGGCCCGGAGGCGCCCACCCACCTCGACGCCCACGCGGTCGATCAGGCCGCGTTCGAGGGCGCCGTGCACGTCCTCGTCCGACTCGGCCGGGACGAACGCGCCGGAATCGACATCCGCGGCCAGGCGGTCCAGACCGTCCAGCATCGCGTCGAGCTCCGGACCGGAGAGCAACCCCGCGCGGTGCAGCACCCTGGCGTGGGCCTTGGAGGCCCTGATGTCGTACGGCGCCAACTCCCAGTCGAAGTGCGTGGACTTGCTCAGGGCGGCCATCGCCTCCGCGGGCCCGCCCGCGAAGCGCCCACCCCACAGGGCCCCGGCGTTGGTGCCGTGCCGTTCGTCCTGCCGGTCGGCGTCGCTCACAGCCCGAGATCCCTCTTGGCGGCGATCTTGGAGCTCAGGCCGTGGAGGTTGACGAAGCCCTTGGCGTAGCTCTGGTCGAACGAGTCACCCTCGTCGTAGGTCGCGAGGTTGAAGTCGTACAACGAAGAGTCGGAACGACGGCCGTTGACGACGATGGAACCACCGTGCAGGACCATCCGGATGTCCCCGGAGACGTGCTGCTGGGTGTTGTCGATGAAGGCGTCGAGAGCGTACTTGAGCGGGGAGAACCAGAGGCCGTCGTAGACCGCGTTGGACCACTCGTCGGAGACCCCCGACTTGTACCGAGCCAGCTCCCGCTCGAGGGTGACGTCCTCGAGCGCCTTGTGCGCGGTGATGAGGATCATCGCCCCCGGCGCCTCGTAGACCTCGCGGCTCTTGATGCCGACGAGCCGGTCCTCGACCATGTCCAACCGACCGACACCCTGGGCTCCGCCGCGGCGGTTGAGCTCGATGATGGCCTCGAGCACGGAGACCTTCCGCCCGTCGATCGCCACCGGGATGCCCTCCGAGAAGGTGACGGTGACCTCGTCGGGAGCGGCGAAGTTGAGGGTGGGGTCCTCGGTGTAGTCGTAGACGTCCTTGGTGGGGGCGTTCCACAGGTCCTCGAGGAAGCCGGTCTCCACCGCCCGGCCCCAGACGTTCTGGTCGATCGAGAACGGGGACTTCTTGGTCACGTTGATGGGGATCTCGTTCTGCTCCGCGAACTCGATGGCCTTCTCCCGCGTCCAGGCGTAGTCACGGACCGGGGCGATGACCTCGAGGTCGGGGGCGAGCGCGCCGAAGCCCACCTCGAAGCGGACCTGGTCGTTGCCCTTGCCGGTGCACCCGTGGGCGACGGATGTTCCACCGTGCATCTTGGCGGCGGTGACGAGGTGCTTGACGATCAGCGGGCGGGAGATCGCCGAGACCAGCGGGTACTGCCGCATGTACATCCCGTTGGCCTTGATCGTGGGGGCGCAGTACTCGTCGGCGAACTCGTCGCGGGCGTCCACGACGATCGACTCGACGGCGCCGCAGTCCAGGGCACGCTGCCGGATGACGTCCATGTCCTCACCGCCCTGGCCCAGGTCGATGGCGACGGCGACGACCTCGGCGCCGGTCTCCTTGCCGATCCAGCTGATGGCGACCGAGGTGTCGAGGCCGCCGGAATAGGCGAGGACTACGCGATCGGACATGGTGTGTGCTCCTTTGATGTTCGGGTCGGAAGAGTATCGGGGGCGGGTGGTGGCGGTCAGACCGGGCGCCGGGCCAGCGAGGCCAGCCGGTCCGCGAGCTCGGCGCCCCCGACGGGCTCACGGGCCATCACGAATATGGTGTCATCCCCGGCTATCGTCCCCACCACGTCCTTGAGGTTCGCGCGGTCGAGAGCGCTCGCCAGGAAGTTCGCGGCGCCGGGCGGGGTCCGCAGGACCGCGATATTCCCGCTGTGATCCGCAGAGACCAGGAGATCGCCGATGAGCCTGCCGAGCCGGTCGGTGCCCCCGGGGATCCCCGGGGCCCGGCTGCCGTCCTCCGGGATGACGTAGCGGCCAGCCCCGCCGTCCGCTGCCCGGAGCTTGACGGCGCCGAGCTCGTCGAGATCGCGGCTCAGGGTCGCCACCGCGACGGCGATGCCCTCCTCGGCCAGGACCTCGGCCAGCTCGGTCTGGCTGCGGACGGCACGACGCTCGAGGATCTCGGCGATCCGCGCGTGTCTGGCCGTCCTGCTGACCGTGCCCACCGTGGTCACGACCGCTCCAGGAGCCAGACCAACAGTGCCTTCTGGGCGTGGAGACGATTCTCGGCCTCGTCGAACACGCGGCTGCGGGGGCCGTCGATGACCTCCGCCGAGATCTCCTTGCCCCGGTAGGCGGGGAGGCAGTGCAGGACGATGACATCGTCGGACGCCTTGTCGACCGAGTCCTGCCCCAGCTGGTAGTCGGCCAGGTCGCGGAGCCGGTCCGTCGCCGAGTCCTCCATCCCCATCGACACCCAGGTGTCCGTGATGAGGACGTCGGCCCCGACCACCGCCGAGTCGACGTCGGTGGTGATCGCCACGGAACCGCCGGTTCCCGCCGCGACGCGCTCCGCGTCCGCGACCACCTGGCCTGTCGGTTGGTAGCCCTCCGGTGCGGCGATGGTGATGTGCATGCCCGCGGTGGCGAACCCGAGCAGGTACGAGTGCCCCATGTTGTTGGCGCCGTCTCCGAGGTACACCGCGCGCAGGCCCGCCGTGCGTCCGAAGTTCTCCCGGATCGTGAGGAGGTCCGCGAGGATCTGACACGGGTGGAACTCGTCGGTCAGGGCGTTGACCACCGGAACGTCCGAGTGCGCGGCGAGCTCGTCGAGGCCGTCCTGCGAGTAGGTCCTCCAGACGATCGCCTCAACGTAGCGCGACATCACCCGGGCGGTGTCCGAGAGGGTCTCACCCTTGCCCATCTGGGTGGATCCGGACTCCACCACGATGGCGTTCCCGCCGAGTTGGGCGATGCCGGCGTCGAACGAGAACCGCGTCCGCGTGGACGTCTTGTCAAAGATGACGGCGACCGAGCGCGGACCCTCGAGCGGGCGGGCCGAGAACGGATCGGCCTTGAGCCGCAGACCCAGATCGAGGACCTCGGCCTGTTCCGCGGGGCTGAGGTCGTCGTCGCGCAGGAAGTGCCGCACCGACGGGGTGGCTGCGGTCATGAGGTGGACTGCTTCGGGGTCGCGGCGTCGAGGATCGCGGGGAGTCCCGCGACGAACCGCGCGACCTGCTCCTCGGTCAGGATGAGCGGTGGTGCCAGGCGGACCACGTCCGCGGTGGTGGCGCCGACGAGGTACCCGGCCTCCCGCGCCGCCCCCTCCACCGACTTGGCGAGCGGGGCGGTGAGGACGACGCCCAGCAGCAGGCCGCTGCCGCGGACGTGGTCGACGAGTGGGTGGTCGAGGCACTCGATCTCCGCGGCGAGGATCTTCCCGAGCCGGTCGACGTGCGCGACCAGGTCGTCGGCCTCGATCGTGTCGAGGACCGCCAGTGCGGCCGCGCACGCCACGGGGTTGCCGCCGAACGTGGTCCCGTGCTGGCCCGCGGTGAGTAGTTGGCCGGCCGCGCCGACCGCGAGGCAGGCCCCGATCGGCAATCCGCCTCCCAGTCCCTTGGCCAGGGTGATCACGTCCGGGACCACCCCTGCCCGCCGGCTGGCGAACATCGCACCGGTGCGGCCGATGCCGGTCTGGACCTCGTCGACGATCATGAGGATCCCGTGCTCGCTGCACAACGCCCGCACGTCCGACAGGAAGCCCTCGGGGGGCTCGACGACACCGCCCTCGCCCTGGAGCGGCTCCAGGATGACGGCGGCGGTGTCCCCGGGAGCTTGGCTGATGAGCGCGGTGAGGGCCTCGATGTCGCCGTAGGGGAAGAACTCGACCCCGGCGGGCATCGGCTCGAACGGCTCCCGTTTGGCGGGTTGTCCCGTCATCGCGAGCGCGCCCATGGTCCTGCCGTGGAACCCGTTCTCGGCCGCGAGGATCCGCGAGCGGCCCGTGCGGCGGGCGATCTTGAACGCCGCCTCATTGGCCTCCGCGCCGGAGTTGCAGAAGAAGGCGCGGACGGGTTCGTCCACCGCCAGCAGCGACTCGAGCCGTTCGGCCAGCGCCACGACCTTCGGGTGGATGTAGAGATTGGACACGTGGCCCAGCTCGGCGACCTGGCGGCTGACCGCGTCCACCACCGCCGGATGTGCGTGGCCGAGCGCGTTGACCGCGATCCCGCCGAGCAGGTCCACGTATTCGCGGCCGTCGGCCGAGATCACGGTGACGCCCCGGCCCGAGACGAGCTCCAGGGGCGGGGTCCCGTAATTGCGCATGAGCGAGCTCTCCCACCGTTCGGTGAGGGACGTGGTGTCGGATCCGGTCATGACGCGCCTCCTACCGGTGTGCGGATCTCGTGGTCACCCGCGGTGACCATGGTGCCGATGCCGCCCTCGGTGAGAATCTCGAGCAACACGGAATGTTCGACGCGCCCGTCGATGACGTGGGCCGCCCGGACCCCGCCCTGTACCGCCCGCAGGCAGGCCTCCATCTTCGGGACCATCCCGCTCTCGAGTGACGGGAGCATCTGCTCGAGCGGACCGGTTCCCAGGTGCGTGACCAGTGAGGACCGGTCCGGCCAGTCGGTGTAGAGGCCCTCGACGTCGGTGAGGACGACGAGCTTCTCGGCGCCGAGCGCAGTGGCCAGTGCACCGGCGGCGGAATCGGCGTTGATGTTGTGGACGGTGCCGTCGGCATCCGGCGCGATGGTGGACACGACCGGGATCCGGCCGGCCTCGATGAGGTCCAGGACTGCGGCGGGGTCGACCGACTCCACATCGCCGACCAGCCCGATGTCGGTCGGCTCGCCGTCGACCATCGCCGTCCGCCGGACCGCGGTGAACAGCCCCGCGTCCTCCCCGGAGATCCCGACCGCGTACGGACCGTGCGCGTTGATGAGGCCCACGAGCTCCCGGCCGACCTGCCCGAACAGCACCATTCGGACGATGTCCATGACCTCAGGGGTGGTCACCCGGAAGCCTCCGCGGAACTCGCCCTCCATCCCCAGTCGGCCGAGCATCGACGTGATCTGGGGGCCGCCACCGTGGACGACGACCGGCTTGAGACCACAGGTCCGGAGGAACACCATGTCGGCCGCGAACGCCGCCTTGAGCTGGTCGTCGATCATCGCGTTTCCGCCGTACTTCACCACGACGATCGTGTTATGGAACTTCTGCAGCCAGGGCAGCGCCTCGGCGAGGACGTGCGCACGGACGAACGGCGTCAGTTCGGTGGACCCGTCGTTCATCTTGGTGGTCATGTCAGGCCTCTTCCGGCTGGTCGGGAACGGTCACGGTCAGTCGCACCTCGGCGCCCCCGCGGTGGCGGAACGCGAACTCCACCCCGTCCGTGGTGCGTGCGGGCTCCGGCCACGGCGACCGGTCGGTGTCCGGTCGGAAGACCAGGACCTCGATCGGACCGACCTCGGTACCGGATCGGGCGCCGACGAACCGGGCCACGTCCTCCGCGACGGAGTGCGTGAACGTGAATTCCTCCCCGGGGTCCCCGGATCCGGGTCCGTCGAGCAGGACCACCGCGCGGATCGCCGGAACCTCGGCGCTCAGGATGCTCCACCGCAACTCCGCGGCATCCGCACCCTCGCCGTGGACCTCCAGGACCGACGTAGTGCCCGGAGGAGCCACCCAGAACAGCCCGCCGTTCCCGACCGGATCAGACCACGACTCGAGTCCGTGGGCGCGGCCACCGGATACCGCACCGGACAAGGCGCCCACACTCACGGTGCGAGGCCGACCGTGCTGAGTCCGGCCGCCTCCGGGAGTCCGAGAGCCAGGTTCATCGACTGGATGGCGCCACCGGCGGTGCCCTTGGCGAGGTTGTCGATCGCAGCCGTGAACACAGCACGTCCGGCCCGCTCGTCGACCTCGATACCCAGTTGGACGGCATTGGACCCGAGGACCGAGGCGGTCATAGGCTGCACCCCCACGGGGAGCACGTGGACGAAGGGCTCGTCGTCGAACGCCTCGGCATACACCCGCCTCAGCTCCTCCGCGGTCGCGGTGGTCGGGGCGACCGCGGTGGTGAGGATTCCCCTGGCCATCGGGGCCAGGACAGGGGTGAAGCTCACCGACACCCGCGACTCGGTGACCGCCCGCAGGTTCTGGGTGATCTCGGGAGCGTGACGATGGGTGGTGACTCCGTACGCCTTCGCCGAGCCCATGACCTCCGAGGCGAGCATCGGTACCTTGGCGGACTTCCCCGCACCCGAGGCGCCGGTGACCGCGACGATCGTGATCCCCGACGCGTCGACCAGGCCGTCCGCGACCGCCGGGAACAGCGCGATGCTCGCCCCCGTGGGGAAGCACCCGGGGACCGCGATACGGCGGGTCGACCTCAGCGCCTCCCGCGCTCCGGGGAGCTCGGGCAGACCGTACGGCCAGGTGCCGGCATGGGCGGAGCCGTAGTAGGCCTCCCAGTCCGCGGCGTCGGAGAGCCGGAAGTCCGCGCCCAGGTCGACGACGAGGACGTCCGGCCCCAACTGCTCGGCGATCTCCGAGGAGTGCCCGTGGGGCAGCCCCAGGACCACGACGTCGTGACCGGCCAGGGTGTCCGCACTGGTCTCGACCAGGACACGGTCCGCCAGCGGGAGGAGGTGGGGATGGTGCTCGGAGAGCGGCTGGCCCGCGTTGGACCCCGCGGCGAGCGCGCCGATCTCCATCTCACCCGACACCACCGCGGGATGCCCGAGGAGGAGGCGGAGGAACTCCCCTCCCGCGTATCCCGATGCACCCGCGACTGCCACTGTGATTGCCATGCGCACGAGTATGCATCAACATGCAATCTTTTGCACACCCGCTGCCATCCGCGCCACCCCCGGCCCGATCACGCCCCGATCTGACGCCGCCCGCCACCGAAGCGGCTCTGCCCCAGATCCACCGAGCCGCCCACCCGACGCCCTTCCTGAATCCCCGAGGAACCCACGCGACGCCGCGCGCCACGGACCGCAGACGGGAAGCGACGCCGCAGCTCACTGTCCGCTCGCTGGGCGTCGGACCGCAGGACGAGCCCGGCCCCGGCGGCGTCGGTGCTCACCGCGACCGCTCCCCGCTCGGCGGCGGCCAATCGGCGCCCCACCTCGTGTGCGAACCCCGTCATGAACGACTTGCGGTGGGTGACCGCCGGAACACCGGGAGCCGGTCGCTGGCGTGCCGCCGCCGCGAGCATGATGCCGGTGAGAGCGCCCGCCAGCATCCCGACCCGCTCGACGTGCCGGCGCACCCCCACGACGTGGACCACCCTCGTGCCGTCGAGGCGGGTGGAGGTGACGGCCCGGCAGTGCATCGCGGCCGCCAGCGAGGCCACCAGGCTCACCTGATCCGGCTGGTACCTGCCCGCGACCGGATGGTCCAGGACCACCACCTCCGCCGGTTGCGCATCGGGCCCGGATCTCGCCAGTGCCTCGTCGACCCCGTACTTGGCGAGCAGGCCGTACGCCCGCTCGAGAAGGACCTCGGCCTCCGGCGTTCCGGCCACACTCTCGGCCTTGGCGAAGAGCTTCCGGACCCGATCGAGCGCCCGGGCCGCCGACGCCGCGGCAGGGGTCCGGGCGGAGGATGCGGTGGAGGATGCGGTGGTGGACTCTCCGGAGGACTGCTGCGTGGTGCTCATTTTCTGCTCCTGATCTCGGCTGTCTGCTGAGTCGGATGTTCGCACAGGTGTACGACAGTGGCCCGGAGCTGAGAGTGATATCGCAGGGGGCTCAGTGGTGGAGGAACCAGGTGTGGTCGAGTGGCCCGGCCCCCCGGCCCACCTCCAGATCGAGCCCACCCCGCAGCGCGCCGTCCATCCAGGGCCGGACCCGCCGGTACGCCGCCTCCCAGTCAGCGGTACCCACCCGGGCGGTGGCCAGGGCGGAGGACAGCGAGCATCCGGTCCCGTGGGTGTTCGGGGTGTCTACGCGGACGAAGGGCAGGCACACGGTCGAGCGCGCCCCACCCGCCGACCGGACGAGGACGTCCTCCGCGCTGCCGTCCTCGAGATCGCCGGTCGTGGCGAGTACCGAGCACCCGGTCTGCTCGTGCACGAGTGCGGCCTGTTCCACGATCATCTCGATACCGCTCGCGGCGGGCTCGCCGCACAGGACTCCGAGTTCCGGGACGTTGGGGGTGACCAGGTCCACGAGGGGAACGAGGTCCCGCAGCATCCGCGAGGCGTCGTCACTGGCGAGCCTGCCCCCGGTGGTGGCGACCATGACCGGGTCGAGGACGACGTTCGGCGGCCGCCGGCGACGCAACCAGTCCCCCACCGCCTCGACGAGGGACGCCTCTCCGAGCATGCCGATCTTGACCGCGTCGATCCGGACGTCGTCGGCGACCGCGTCGAGTTGGGCCACGACCGTCTCGACGGGAACGGAGTGCACACCCTCGACCCCGAGGGTGTTCTGGATCGTGACCGCGGTGACGGCTCCCATCGCGTACCCGCCCATCGCGGCGACGGACTTGACGTCCGCGAGCAGGCCGGCGCCCCCGGACGGGTCGGTGCCGGCGATGCACAGAACCCTCGGGACCCCGGCCCGCTCAGCCGCCTGCGACACCTCAGCCACGGAGCGTCGCCCCGACCGCCGCCTGCGCGGCCTCGACCGCCGCCGTGCGCCACCGGGTCGCCTCGTCCTCGGTGAGCGTCCGGTCGTCCGCCCGGAAGCTCAGGGCGTACGCCAGCGACTTGCGGTTCTCGCCGAGCTGGGAGCCGGTGTACACGTCGAACAGTCGCACGCTCTCCAGGAGATCCCCGCCGCCCGCGCGCAGGGCCGCCTCGACCGAGGACGCGGGCACGCCCGCCTCCACCACGAGCGCGACGTCCTGGTTGACGGCCGGGTAGGCCGAGATCGAGGGCGCTGGCAGCACCTCGTGGGCCCCGACGGCGGTGAGGTCCAGCTCGACCGCGCAGGACCGGGCGGGGAGACCGAGCCGCTCGCATGCGGCGGGATGCAGCTCCCCGGCGTGACCGACCACGGCGCCGTCGACCAGCGCCTCGACGCAGCGGCCGGGGTGCCACGGCGCCCGCTCGGCCGCCCGCACGTCGACGTCGGCGCCGAGGGCACGGGCGACGATCCTCACGGCCTCGACCGCGTCGAGGGCGTCCGCGTCACGGCCCGGCCCGGCGTGACCGGCCGGGACACGCTTACCGGTGTAGAGCGTGGCCACGTGCAGCGGCTGGTCGGGCAGCGACGCACTGAGGCGCTCCCGTTCCTGCGGGGTGGGCTCGCGATCCACCGGCAGCATCTCGACCGCCGCTGTGGTCGGGGTCCGGAACGAGACCTGAGCGATCGAGAACAGCGCCAGGTCTCGGGTTCCCCGGGTGAGGTTGCGACGGGCGATCTCCACCAACGACGGGAGCAGCGTCGTCGCGAGGTGCGCCTTGTCGCTCTCCAGGGGGTTGACCACGGACATGGTGTTGCGCCGCTCGTCGTCGTCGGCCAGCCCCATCGCGTCGAACACCGACGGGTCACAGAACGGGGACGTCAACACCTCGACGTGTCCGGCCGCGGCCAGCGCGTGACCGACGGCGCGTCGACCACGCTGGGCCGCGGTGAGTCCGCGGCCGGCGGGCGCGGTGGGCAGGACCGACGGGATGTTCTCCAGGCCCTCCAGGCGCAGTACCTCCTCCACCAGGTCCGCCGGGAGCGTGAGGTCGGGGCGCCACGGCGGAGGGGTCACCTCGAGCAGCACCTCGTCGTCCCCGGAGACGCCGCACCCGATCTGCTCCAGTCGGTGCCGCGCGGTGCCCGACGGATACTCCACTCCGGCGACGCGCGAGGGCCTGCCCGCGTCGAACGCGATGGTCGGCATGACCGGGGCGGATCCGACGTCGGTGAGCGAGGCCTCCACGGAGCCGCCGGCGATGTCGGCGAGCAGCGTCGCGGCCCGGTCGAGGGCGGCGATCGTCGCGGCCGCGTCGACACCACGCTCGTACCGCTTGCCCGCCTCGCTGGGGAGCTTGTGGCGGCGGATCGTCCGGAACACCGCGAGGGTGTCCCACACGGCGGCTTCCAGCAGCACGTCCGTGGTGTCCCCGGAGACCTCGGTGTCAGCGCCGCCCATGACCCCGGCCAGTGAGATCGGGCCGCGGTCGTCGCAGATCACCACGTCCTCGGGGTCGAGAGAGCGCTCGACGTCGTCGAGGGTGGTGAGCGTCTCCCCCGCTCGTGCCCGTCGGACGGTGAGACCACCGCGCAGTGTCGCGGCGTCGAACGCGTGCATGGGATGCCCGAGTTCGAGCATCACGTAGTTGGTCACGTCGACCGCCGGCGAGATCGGACGCACCCCCGAGAGCAGCAGTCGACGGGCCATCCACCACGGCGTCCGGGCGGACGGGTCGATCCCGGTCACCCGGCGCAGGGCGAAGCGCCGCGCGCCCGACTCCGCCGCGACCTCCAGGGGCCAGGTCTCACTCCCGGCGGGCAGTCCCAGCTCGGTGGCCGGGTCCGCGAAGTCCAGATCGAATCCGCACGCGAGCTCCCGGGCCAGACCGCGCGCCGACAGGCAGTAGCCCCGGTCCGGCGTCACGTTGAGCTCGATGACGGTGTCGGTCCCCGCCGCGCCCGCGTCCAGGACGGCCCCGGCGTCCAGCACCGGGCCGGCGGGGTCACCTGGCTCCGCCGTCCCGTCGGCGAGCACGATGATGCCGCTGTGGTCGGATCCGATCCCCAGCTCGGACGCCGAGCAGATCATGCCCTCACTGGGCTTGCCGTAGGTCTTCCGCCTGCCGATCTCGAAGCCACCGGGAAGGACGGTCCCCGGCAGCGCGACCACCACTAGGTCGCCCTCGGCGAAGTTCCGGGCACCGCAGACGATCTGTTGGGGCTCGTCGGCGCCCACGTCCACCAGGCAGAAGCGGATGGGTTTCTTGAATCCCTCGAGCTCCTCGATGCTGCTGACCCGACCGATGGTGAGCGGCCCCGAGATCTCGGGCAACTGCTCCGGCTCGCCCTCGACTTCGAGACCGACACGCACGAACCCCGCGTCGAGCTCGGCCGGGGTCACCGACCAACCATCGTTGGCCCGCTGCAGGATCTCGGTCAGCCAGGACTGCGCAATTCGCACTGTGGGGGTCCTTCGTCTTCTCGTGTGGAAGGGGGTGGTGGGTCAGGCGCGGATGCCGAAGGGCAGCGAGAACCGCACGTCCCCCTCGACCATGTCCCGCATGTCGGACAGTCCGTTGCGGAACTGCAGCGTGCGCTCCAGGCCCATGCCGAAGGCGAACCCCGAGTAGACCTCCGGGTCGATACCGCAGGCGGTGAGCACGTTGGGATGGACCATCCCGCACCCTCCCCACTCGACCCAGCCGGCGCCGCCCTTCTTCCGCGGGAACCACACGTCGACCTCGGCCGAGGGCTCGGTGAAGGGGAAGTAGTTGGGCCGCATCCGGGTCCGGGTCTCCGGGCCGAACAGGGCGCGGGCGAAGGCGTCGAGCGAGCCACGCAGATGCGCCATGGTCAGGCCCTTGTCGATCGCGAGCCCCTCGACCTGATGGAAGACCGGGGTGTGGGTCGCGTCGAGCTCGTCGGTGCGGAAGGTCCGTCCCGGACAGGCGACGTAGATCGGTGGCTCCCGGTCGAGCATCGTCCGGATCTGCACCGGCGAGGTATGCGTCCGCAACACCTGCCGGCTGCCCTCGGGCGCGATGTGGAAGGTGTCCTGCAGTGTGCGCGCAGGGTGATCCGGGAGGAAGTTCAGCGCGTCGAAGTTGTAGTGCTCGGCCTCGACCTCCGGGCCCTCCGTGATCTCCCACCCCATGGCCACGAACACGTCCATGACCTGCTCGGTGATGATCGTGATGGGGTGCTGGGCTCCCACGGGCGCCCGGCCGGACGGAACGGTCAGATCGAGCGTCTCGGCCACGAGGACGGCGGCGTCACGCTCCGCCTGGAGCTCTGCGAGCCGGGCGTCGTACGCCTGCTGGACCCGGCCCCGGGCCACGTTGACCGCCTTCCCGGCGGAGGCCTTCTGCTCCTTGGGCAGCGACCCGAGGGTCCGGCGCCCCAGCGCGACCGGGCTGCGGTCACCCAGGTGGGCGGTCTTGGCCGCCGCGAGTGCCTCGAGGTCTGTCGAGACGGCGAACGCCCTCTCGGCCTCCGCCGCGTAGTGCGCCAGCGACTCCTCGTCGATCCGCACCTCGACAGCGCTCGTGTCTTCGCTCACCTGTGCTCTCGTCCTCCCCGTCGCGGCGATCTCCGGCGATCGCCGGCGGCATCCCGCACCAGGATAGTCGATCGGTATCTCACGCCCCGGCCCACGTGCTCCCGCCCGTCAGCGGACCTCGTCCACCGCGCCGGAGTCGACGAGCAGCTCGCGGGTCGCCCGGAAAGCCCGCCGCATCCGCCGGTCGTGGGTCACGAGCAGGACCGTGCCGTCGAAGGCCTCCACCGCACTCTCGAGCTGCTCGATCGCGGGCAGGTCCAGATGGTTGGTGGGCTCGTCCAGCACGAGCAGGTTGACGCCGCGCTGCTGCAACAGTGCCAGCGCCGCCCGGGTCCGCTCCCCCGGCGACAGGGAGGCGCACGACCGGGCGACGTGCTCGCCGCCCAGTCCGAACTTGGCCAACAGCGTCCTGCCCTCCGTGGGGTCCACCCCGTCGGGGTCCGCGGCAGCGCAGAACGTATCCAGCAGGGACCCCGGCCCGCCGAACTCCGAGCGGGCCTGGTCGACGCGTCCCGCCGCGACCCCTGCTCCCCTTCTCACCCGCCCGGCGTTCGGGAGTCGATCTCCGGCGAGCAGACCCAGCAGCGTCGACTTGCCGGATCCGTTGGCACCGGAGATCAGCACCCGGTCCCCCGCATCGATCTGCAGGGTCACCGGCCCGAGCGCGAAGTCGCCACGGCGGAGGACGGCCTCGCTCAGGACGGCCACGACAGATCCCGACCGCGGTGCGGCCGCGATCTCCATCTTCAGCTCCCACTCCTTACGTGGTTCGGCGACCACGTCGAGCCGCTCCATCGCGCGCTGGGTCTGGGAGATCTTCGCGGCCTGTTTCTCCGACCGCTGTCCGGCCCGGTTACGGATGTGTTTGTCCTTCTCCGCGTCCCTGCCGCCCGACTTGCGCATCGTGGTGCGGACGCCCTTGTCGAGCCACGTCTTCTGGGTCTGCATGCGGTCCTTGAGCTGACCGACCCGGCCCGCGTACTCCTCATACGCCTCGCGCGCCCGTTGCCGCGCCAGCGCGCGTTCGGCGAGGTAGGACTCGTACCCGCCGTCGAACACCGTGATCTGCCTCTGGGCGGAGTCGAGCTCGACGATCCCGGTCACGCACCTGGCGAGGAACTCACGGTCGTGACTGACCACCACCATCGGACGCCGTTCGGTCTGTATGAAGTCCTCCAACACCGAGAGCCCCGCCAGATCGAGGTCGTTGGTCGGCTCGTCCAGCAGCAGAATGTCGTACTGGCTCAGCACCACCGCGCAGAGGGTGACGCGCGCGGCCTGACCACCCGAGAGCGCCGCCATGGGCAGGTCCAGCACTGCCCCGTCCAGGCCGAGCCGGGCGGCGACCACCGGGATCCGCTCGTCCAGGTCTCCACCGCCGAGTGCCAGCCACCTCTCGAGGGCGTCACCGTAGGCATCGGCCGCCGAGTCCGAGTCCGCCATCCGCGCGGCGAGGTCGTCCATCTGCGCCTGCGCGTGGGCGACCCCGGTGACGCGGTGGAGGAAGCCACGCACCGCCTCGTCGTCGTGACGATCCACCTCCTGACGCAGGAGACCGACCGTCGCGTCCGGTGGGCTGACGGTCACCGTCCCCGTCATCTCGGCGTCGGGTTCGCCGGCCAGTGCGTGGAGCAGGGTCGATTTGCCGGCACCGTTGGGGCCGGTGAGGCCCCAGACGTCCCCCTCGGCGACGACGAGGTCGAGTCCGGCGAACAGTGAGCGGGCTCCCCGCGCAGCACCCAGGCCGCGGGCCGTGAGGGTGGCGGTCATGAGGAGGCGGCCTGCAGGCGCGCGCTGGTGTGGAGGCAGATCGAGGCCGCGGTAACGATGTTCAGGCTCTCGGCTCTCCCCCGGATCGGGATCCGCACCCGCAGATCGGCGCCAGCGGCCAGCTCGTCCGGGACGCCGTGCGCCTCGTTGCCGAAGACCCACGCCGTCGGCCGGGAGAGCTCCTGTCCGGCGTGTTCGATGTCCACCTCGCCGTCACCGGTGGCCACGGCGACCTGGAGGCCCAGGCGGTGGGCCCGACCGATCAGGTCCAACTCAGCGACCCCCCGCACCACGGGGAGGTGGAAGAGACTGCCCGCCGAGGCGCGGACGGCCTTGGTGTTCTCCGGGTCCACCGCACCCGCGGTGAGCCACACCGCGTCGGCACCGAGCGCGTCGGCGACGCGGACGAGGGTGCCGACATTGCCCGGCTCGGCCAGCGCCTGACCCACCGCCACGAGCCGCGGAGCACGCTCGCCGGTGTCGCGGGGCTCACCGGACTCGGGTGATCCATCGGACGCCTCAGACGCGGAGGGCTCCCGCACGACGGAACGACACAGCGCGACGATCCCCGTCGGCGACACGGTGTCGGACAGTGCCCTGACCGCGCGATCGGTGACCACGGAGACGGCGACCCCGGACGCCGACGCCGTGGTGACGAGGTCGGAGAACCGCTCGAGCGAGTCCTCGCCGCAGAACACCTCGATCGCGGCGCCGGCCGCGAGGGCAGCCTCGACCGCGTTCGCCCCCTCCGCGAGGAAGCGACCAGCCTTACGGCGGGCAGCGGCCCGGTGGAGCTTGGATGCGGAAACGACCCGCGGGGTCCGTTCGGTGAACGGTTCCGCGGGTCGTCCGGTGCCCTGCCCGGGCCGGGTGCTGTGCGTCAAGTCGCAGGTGTCAGGCAGCCGGCGCGTTGACGTCGGCCGGCAGTGCGCCACGGGCGACCTCGACCAGCGCCGTGAAGGCGGCCGGATCGGTGACGGCGAGGTCGGCGAGCACCTTGCGGTCCACCTCGACGCCCGCGAGCTTGAGGCCCTGGACGAAGCGGTTGTACGTCATGTCGTTGGCGCGGGCCGCCGCGTTGATGCGGGTGATCCACAGCTTCCGGAAGTCGCCCTTGCGTGCACGACGGTCGCGGTAGCTGTAGGTCATCGAGTGGAGCATCTGCTCCTTGGCCTTGCGGTACAGCCTCGAACGCTGCCCGCGGTAGCCCTTGGTGGACTCGAGTACGGTCCTACGCTTCTTCTGGGCGTTGACTGCCCTCTTCACGCGTGCCACTGGTCAATCCTCACTGATCTGGGTGGCCACCTCGACGGTGACCGGAAGTACTACGTATGGGAGAGGGCTCAGAGCCCGAGGAGCCGCTTGATGCGGGGGACGTCGGCCGGCGCGACGTCCGTGCGACCGTCGAGACGACGGGTGCGCTTGGTGGGCTTCTTCTCCATGATGTGGCGGCGGTTGGCCTGCTGGCGCACCAACTTGCCCGTTCCGGTCTTCCGGAAGCGCTTGGCGGTGCCCTTGTGGGTCTTCATCTTCGGCATGATCGGTCTTCCTCACATGGTTCGTCCCGAGAGACCGGTGGGGTCTCGGGTGAGCGGACGACGTGCGTCCGGTGGTCGGTGTGGTGCCGGAGTCCTACTCCGAGGCGGGGTCGGTGACCTTCGACTCCTGCGCCTTGACGCGGGTCTTGGCTCCCTTGTGGGGGGCCACGACCATGGTCATGTTGCGGCCGTCCTGCTTGGCACTGGTCTCGACGTATCCGTACTCGGTGATGTCGTCGGCCAGGCGCTGCAGTAACCGGTACCCGAGTTCGGGGCGGGACTGCTCCCGACCCCGGAACATGATCGTCACCTTGACCTTGGAGCCCTTCTCGAGGAAACGGACGACGTTCCCCTTCTTGGTCTCGTAGTCATGGGTGTCGATCTTGGGCCGGAGCTTCTGCTCCTTGACCACGGTCTGCTGCTGGTTCTTCCGCGACTCGCGCTCTTTCTGCGCCGCCTCGTACTTGAACTTTCCGTAGTCCATGATCTTGCAGACCGGCGGGCGCGCGGTGGGCGCGACCTCGACGAGGTCCAGATCGGCCTCGAGGGCCAGACGAAGTGCATCCTCGACGCGAACGATCCCCACCTGCTCGCCCCCGGGGCCGACGAGTCGGACTTCGGGGACACGGATTCGTTCGTTGATACGTGCTTCGGCGCTGATGGGCCCTCCTCGGTAGATGGTGCTGGTGTCCGCGACCCCTGGCGCGGTCGCGCATCCGCCCTCGAGGGACCCCTGGCGACGCCGGACAGACCGGTGACACCGAGAAGGCCCCACGGCACGGATACCGGGGGCCTCTCACTCCTCACCCGCCGACGACGACTCACCCGCGATCAACTCGCGGACCCCTCGCCGGGGGTGGTGACCATCAAACTACCTGGGGCGTCGGATGGTGGGAGATCGGGCTCCTCTTGGACGTCGGAACCCACCACATAGCGGGCTCCCACAGTCACCTGAGAACTGTACCAGTGTTGCGGGGGACCCCCAAACCGGTCCGGCCGCCCGGCGTGGAGAAGCCCGTGGGACAGTATTCGGCATGAACACCGACCGCCCCGCGTCAACAGGCCCCTCCGACGGCGCGGCCGCCGAGACCTCTCTCGAAGACCACCTCGATGCCCGCGAGGTCGAGATCGTCGAACTCGCGGACGTTCCCGCCCAGGAGATCATCTTCCGCTCGATCGTCGTTCTGATGAGCGCCGCGGCGGAGAAGCTCGGGTTGTCCGACGATGACCCGACCGCGAGTCCGCACCTCGACCTCGACGAGTCCCGGAAGCTGATCACCTCCCTCGCGGGTCTCGTGACCGGGTCCGCCGAGTACCTCGGTCCGCAGGCCGGCGTGGTCCGGGACGGCCTCCAGGGGTTGCAGCGGGCGTTCCGGGAGGCCAGCGCGTTCCCCGACGAGCCCGGCGAGGGCCCCGGCGAGAAGTTCACCGGACCGGTGTACTGACCCCCGCCTGATCCGGGCGTCCGGATCAGCGCAGCGCCCGTGCCTTGCGTGCCGCCTTGGCCGCGGCGGCCTTCTTGGCCGGAGCCTTGGTCGCGACCGTCTTCGTGGTGGCCGCCTTCGTGGTGGCAGTCGTGCCGGCAGAAGCCCTGCCGGCCTGCTTTCCCCCGGGCCGACGACCCTCCGCGGGCTCCTCCTGCACGGCGGGGAGAACCTGCGCGAGGAAACGGCCGGTGTGACTCTCGGGCACCGTCGCCACCTGCTCGGGAGTGCCCTCCGCCACGACGACACCACCACCGGCCCCACCCTCGGGCCCCATGTCGATCACCCAGTCGGCACTCTTGATGACATCCAGGTTGTGCTCGATCACGATGACGGTGTTGCCCTTGTCGACGAGACCCTGGATCACCAGGAGGAGCTTGGTGATGTCCTCGAAGTGCAGACCCGTGGTGGGCTCGTCGAGGATGTAGACAGTCCGTCCACTCGACCGCTTCTGCAGCTCGGCCGCGAGCTTGACCCGCTGCGCCTCACCACCGGACAGGGTCGGCGCCGACTGGCCCAACCTCACGTACCCCAGTCCGACCTGCGAGAGCGTCTTGAGGTACCGGTGGATCGAGGTGATCGGCTCGAAGAACTCGCACGCCTCCTCGATCGGCATGTCGAGCACCTCGGCGATGGTCTTGCCCTTGTAGTGGACTTCGAGGGTCTCGCGGTTGTAGCGGGCGCCCTGACACACCTCGCACGGGACATAGACGTCCGGCAGGAAGTTCATCTCGATCTTGAGGGTGCCGTCCCCTTGGCAGGCCTCGCATCGCCCGCCCTTGACGTTGAACGAGAAGCGCCCCTGCTTGTAGCCGCGGACCTTGGCCTCGGTGGTCGCCGCGAACAGCGTCCGGATCTTGTCGAATACCCCGGTGTACGTGGCCGGGTTTGACCGCGGCGTGCGCCCGATCGGCGACTGGTCCACCTGCACCAACTTGTCGAACGACTCCACCCCGTCGATGCGGGAGTGCCGACCGGGAACCTGACGTGCCCGGTTGAGCTGATTGGCGAGGGACGTGGCGAGAATGTCGTTGACGAGGGTGGATTTTCCCGACCCGGACACCCCGGTGACGGCGCACAGCACGCCGCCGGGGAACACTACGTCGACGTTCTTGAGGTTGTTCTCGCGGGCCCCGCGTACGTGGAGGACCTTCTCCGGGTTCAGTCCGCGCCGCGTCTCGGGCACCGCGATGGACCGCCGACCCGCCAGGTAGTCACCCGTCAGCGACTCCGTGCTGGCCAGCAGCCCGGCGTAGTCCCCGGAGTGCACGACGCGTCCCCCGTGCTCGCCGGCCAACGGCCCGATGTCGACGATCCAGTCGGCCGCGCGGATGGTGTCCTCGTCGTGCTCCACCACGAGAAGCGTGTTCCCCAGGTCCCTCAATCGGACGAGCGTGTCGATGAGACGACGGTTGTCCCGCTGGTGCAGACCGATGGAGGGTTCGTCGAGGACGTACAGCACCCCGGCAAGGCCCGAGCCGATCTGGGTGGCCAGCCGGATGCGCTGCGCCTCGCCACCGGACAGGCTGCCCGCCACCCGGTCCAGGGACAGGTAGTCGAGTCCCACGTCGAGGAGGAACCCCATCCGGGCCTGGATCTCCTTGAGGACCCGGCCGGCGATCATCGCCTGGCGGGAGTCCAGTTCCAGCCCGTCGAGAAACTCCGCACAGTCGGCGACCGACATCCGCGAGATGTCCGCGATCGACCGGTCGCTCCCGCCGGGGCCGGTCATCGTCACCGCGAGGATCTCCGGCTTGAGTCGGGTCCCCTCGCAGGCGGGACACGGTACCTCGCGCATGTACCCCTGGTAGCGCTCCTTCTGCGACTCCGACTCCGTCTGCTCCAGTCGACGCTTGAGGAACGACATGACGCCCTCGAACTTGGCGTCGTACGTGCGGACCCGGCCATAGCGGTTCTTGTACCGCACCCGCACCTTCGTCGACGCGCCGCCGAGCACCGCCTTGCGCACCTTGGCCGGCAGGTCCTGCCATGGCGTACGCAGGTCGAAGCCCAGGTCGTCGGCAAGTCCCGACAGCAGCTGCTGGAAGTAGTCGGCGCTCTGACCCCCCGACCACGGTGCGATCGCGCCGTCGGCCAACGAGCGCTCCGGATCGGGTATCACCAGGTCGGGATCCACCTCCAGGTGGGAACCGAGTCCGTCACAGACCGGGCAGGCGCCGTAGGGCGAGTTGAACGAGAACGCGCGGGGCTCCAGGTCGTCCAGTCCGATCGGATGGCCGTTGGGGCAGGCCATGTGTTCGGAGAACCGACGCCGCCGGGCCGGGTCGGTCTCGTCCAGATCCACGTAGTCGATCACGATGACGCCGTCCGCCAGGCCCAACGCGGTCTCGACGGAATCGGTGAGGCGCTGGCGCGACGACGGCTTCGCGGCGAGGCGGTCGACGACCACCTCGATGTCGTGCTTCTCCTGCTTCTTGAGCGTGGGCGGCTCCGCGAGGGTGTGGAGTTCACCATCGACCCGCACGCGGTTGTACCCGTCGGCCGCGAGCTGCGCGAACAGGTCGACGAACTCCCCCTTCCGGGTGCGCACGACCGGCGCGAGGACCTGGAACCGCACGCCCTCCTCACCGGCGAGGATCTGGTCGACGATCTGCTGAGGGGTCTGACGCGAGACCACCTCTCCGCACGTGGGGCAGTGCGGCACACCCGCCCGTGCGTAGAGCAGACGGAGGTAGTCGTAGACCTCGGTGATCGTGCCCACGGTCGACCGCGGGTTTCGGTTGGTCGACTTCTGATCGATCGACACCGCCGGGGAGAGCCCCTCGATGAAGTCGACGTCCGGCTTGTCCATCTGACCGAGGAACATGCGCGCGTAGGAGGAGAGCGACTCCACGTACCGACGTTGGCCTTCGGCGAAGATGGTGTCGAACGCCAACGAGGACTTGCCGGAGCCGGACAGTCCGGTGAAGACGATCAGGGAGTCGCGCGGGACGTCGATGTCCACGCCCTTCAGGTTGTGTTCCCGTGCGCCGCGGACGACCAGACGGTCCACCATGGGTACTCCTTCCGAGGGGGCTGTCGCCACGGACCCGTGGCGGTGGCCGTGCGTGCCGCATGGCCGCCGTCCCGCAGACGAAGGTACCAACGAACTCCGACACGCCTGCCATCGCAGACCGCCGTCGACACCAGTAGCCTGCAATTATGTCGAATTCCGCCGCTTCTGTTCCCGAGCACATCACCCTCACCGAGGGCTACTCCGGTCGCCTGGGCGGTCGCCTGACCGGCGAGCGCTGGACCGTCGGCCCGGCGCGGCTGTCCAAGATCTCCGTAGGGGAGATGGACAACAACGTCTACGTGATCGAGTCGGTCTCCACCGGCGAGGCACTCCTCGTCGACGCTGCCAACGACGCCCCCCAGCTCATCGCCCATCTCGAGGCGCAGGCCCCCGGGGTCCGCGAGGTGGTCACCACCCACCTGCACGCAGACCACTGGATCGGTCTGCCGGAGACCGTCGAGGCCCTCGGCCTGAGGACCATCGCCTCACCCGGTGACGCCGGCGAGATCCACGTACCGACGGACCGCCACGTCTCCCACGGTGACGAGATCGTCGTGGGGGATCTGCGCCTCGGGGTGATCGGTCTGCGTGGCCACACCCCGGACGGCATCGCGCTCCTGCTCCGGACCGCTGAGGGGACCCACCTGTTCGCCGGGGACTCCCTCTTCCCCGGGGGCCCGGGGAAGACCGCCACGCCGGAACAGTTCGCCACCCTCATGAACGACCTCGAGACCCGCGTGTTCGCGGTCCTCGATGACGACGTGGTGGTTCATCCCGGACACGGGGACGACACCACGCTCGGCGCCGAGCGCCCGAACCTCGGAACGTGGAGGGAACGCGGCTGGTGACCCACGACGGCCCGGGGCGAGGGGCTTGTCGGAATCGTTATCTCGGCCCGTCGTGAGCGATCGCCCCAGCGCATCACACGGGTCCGCACAGCTCGCGACCTGCGAGGTTCCCGGACCGGAGGCGCGTCGCCGGGGTTTTCACTAGGTTCGACCACGCATCCCAATTCCCAGGAGGAACGATGATCCGACGACTCGCACGACCCATGCTCGCCACGGTGTTCGTCATCGACGGCGTGGAGACGCTACGCAATCCGCAGGCCCATGTGGCCAAGGCGGCCCCGCTCGTGGACAAGGCCGCACCTCTGGTGGAGAAGGGCGAGCAGGCCGTCAACGAGCACGTGACGACCTCCGTGCCGCCGGTCACCAAGGACACCGAGACCCTGGTCAAGGCTCTCGCGGGAGTCAAGGTCGGTGCCGGTGTGCTTTTCGCGCTCGGCAAGGCCCCCCGCCTGTCGGCCCTCGCCCTCACGGCGTCGCACCTGCCCACGACCGTCACCCGCAACGACTTCTGGGCGGAGTCCGACTCCGCCGCCAGGAGCCGCAAGACCACCGGCCTGGCCACCGACGTCGCCCTGCTCGGCGCGCTGCTGCTCGCCTCGGTCGACACCGCCGGCCAGCCGGGCCTGACCTGGCGCGCCCGCAAGGCCGGGGACAAGGTCACGGCCAAGCTGCCCGGGGCGAAAGCCGAGTCCGCCGCCGCCGGGGTCGCCCTCGCGGGGGTCGCCCACAACGTGGCCGACCAGGCCCGCGGCGTCGCCGGTACGGTCAAGGACAAGGCTCCCGAGGTCGCGGAAGCGGTCCGCGAGAAGGCCCCCGAGGTCGCCGACCAGGTCCGCGAGAAGGCCCCCGAGGTCGCCGACCAGGTCCGCGACCAGGCGGCCGGCGTCGCGGAGGTCGTCCGCGCCAAGGCCCCCGAGGTCGCCGAGGCGGTCCGGGGCCGGGCCAAGTCGGCGCGCAAGCAGGCCGCCCCGATCGCGGCGCAGGTCCGGGACCATGCCGCGGTGGCCGCCCATGTCGCCGCGGACCAGGCCGCGGAGACCCGTGAGGTCGCCCGTGACCGTGCGGCCCACGTCCGCGACGTCGCCACCGAGCGCGCTGAGAAGGCCGCGGCGCGCGCGGACAAGGTCGACGCCAAGGACCTCCGCAAGTCCGTCGACTCGGCCACGAAGAAGGCCCGGAAGGACGCGCGGAAGAAGATCACCACCGCCAAGAAGTCGAGTGACCGCGCCCGGAGCAAGGCCGCCGCCGCCATCCGACCCTGACGGACCACCCCACCCGGTGCTGCCCACCGGTTGTTGTCGACGACCCCGCCCTGACCGGCGGGGTCGTCTGCGTCGGAGCACCCGCCCGACACCCGGTAGCCTGGTTGTCCCGCACCGTGCAGTCCATCGCGACCGCCGCCCGGTCCACACCCCCGAGAGGAGCGCGCATGACGGAGTCCGACGCCGTCGACGAGGAGCAGCGCCACCTCGGTCGTCTCCTCGACCGTCTCGAGGAACTGCGGTCCGACACCCGGGCCCGCCTCGACGCCGTCCTCCGGGGTACGGGGGGCACACCCCAGGCTCGATCCGAGAGAGAGTCGTTCGCGCGGCTCTACTCGTCGGAGTTGGCGGCGTACAGCGCCGCCAATCTGGGCCTGTACTTCGGACGGCTGGACATGGCCGACGGGGAGGTCCGCCGGATCGGTCGCGTGGGACTGAGGGACGACGACGAGGACCTCACCCCGCTCCTGCTGGACTGGCGGGCGGACCACAGCCGCCCGTTCTACCTGGCCACCACCGCCCGTCCCGAGGGCGCACACCGACGTCGGCACCTCCGCACGATCGGGCGGAGGGTCATCGGGGTGCACGACGAATTCCTCACGGCCCCGGCCGACGGGGAGATTCCGGAGGACCACGACGACGTCGTGGGGGAATCCGCGCTGCTCGAGGCCCTGGACAGCGCGCGGTCCGCGCACATGACCGACATCGTCGCGACCATCCAGCGAGAGCAGGACGAGATCATCCGCAACCCTCACGCCGGGGTGCTGGTGGTCCAGGGCGGGCCGGGCACGGGCAAGACCGCCGTGGCCCTGCACCGCGCGGCCTACCTCCTCTACACGCACCGCCGCAGGCTCGATCGCAGTGGCGTCCTCATCGTGGGTCCGAACGCGCGGTTCCTCGACTACATCGCGCGGGTACTGCCGTCGCTCGGGGAGTCGGGCGTCGTCCTGCGCACGCTCGCCGACCTCTACCCCGGGGTCCGGGCCACCGGTCACGAGACGCTCCGCGGCGAGGAGGTCAAGGGGTCCGCCGACATGGTCGACATCCTCAAGGCCGCGGTCCGCGCCCGGCAGTTCGCCCCGGCTTCGGACGTGGTGGTGCGGTGCGAGGGCCATGACCTGGTCCTCACGCCAGCGGTGGTGCGCGCTGCCCGCGGCCGGGCCAGGATGACGCGACGCCCCCACAACCAGGCGCGATCCACTTTCCAGGAGAAGATCGTCGACGCACTCACCGAGCAGTACGTGGCCGCGCTCACCGACCCGGTCGGGCAGGCGGAGGACGCCGCCTGGTCCCCCGCGGGCGGCGGGGTCGGGGACCTCGGGGATCCGGCCCGCCCGCTGCTGGACGCGGATGACCGGGCCGCGCTGCGCACCGAGGTGGAACGTGCGCCGGAGGTCCTCTCCGCGATCGACGAGTGGTGGCCCACACTGCGTCCGGAGAGGCTGTTGGCCGACCTGCTCTCCAGCCGCGAGCGGATCTCCGAAGCCGCCGGGGACTATGTGGCCGAGGACCAGGACGCCCTCTTCCGCGAGGACGGCGATGCCTTCTCGGAGGCCGACGTACCGCTGCTCGACGAACTCGCCGAGCTACTGGGCGAGGACCCGGCGGCGGAGGGCAGCGACGCGGACCGGGCCTGGGCCGAACAGGTCCGGCAGGCGGAGGAGGCCCTCGAGATCCTCACCGGGTCGGCGGTCCAGGACATCGAGGACGACCTCGACCCGGAGGTCCTCATGGCCTACGACGTGGTCGATGCCGAGGCCCTCGCCAGAAGGCACAGTGCCGACTCGGACCTCACCGTCGCGGATCGCGCCGGCGCGGATCGGACCTGGGCGTTCGGGCACGTGATCGTCGACGAGGCCCAGGAACTGTCCGTCATGGCGTGGCGCGCGTTGATGCGCCGCTCCCCCAACCGCTGGATGACGCTCGTCGGGGACGTCGCCCAGACCTCGAGCCCGGCGGGCATCGACTCATGGCACGACGCGCTGTCGCCCTATGTGGACGACCGGTGGCTCCTCTGCGAGCTCACCGTCAACTACCGCACCCCGGAGACCGTGTCCGCGGTGGCGGCGCGACTACTGGCGCAGATCGACCCGCGAGCGACCGCGCCGCGACCGGTACGAGCGGGTCACCGTCCGGTCGCGTGGCTCGAGACCGAGGCGCGGTCCCTGGGCCGGGTGGTGGCCGAGGAGGTCTCGCTCGTCCCGCAGGACCGCGCCGTCGCCGTGCTCCTGCCCGACGGACCCGAGGAGCAGCACGCCCGCGAGATCGCCGAGCTCAGGCAGGCCGTGGCCGAGACACGACCCGACACCTCGGTCCTCCCGCTGGCACTGGCCAAGGGGCTCGAGTTCGATGTGGTGGTCGTGGTGGATCCCGAACGCGTGCTCGGACGGTCCCCGCAGGGGCTCCAGGACCTCTACGTGGGGGCCACCCGCGCCACCCAGGAACTGGTCCTCGTGCAGCCGGGGCGGTTCGGCCCGTTGCTCTCGGTGATCCGGGAGACGGTCACGGACGGCCCCGAGGAGCTCACCGCATGAGCATCGACGCCGTTACACGGTTCTCGGTCGCCACGGTCGTGTGCGCGTTCCTGGCGGTGAGCACCGGATGCGCCGCCGGGCAGGACGCCACCGACCGGACCGTGCGCGCGGACACCATGGGGCAGGGTGCCGACGCCGCAGACGCGCAGCCCGCCGGGACCGCCGGAGGCCCCGCCAGGACCGGCAGCGAGCAGGACTTCCTCGATCAGCTCACCGCCTCCGGACTCCCCACGGAGATGACCGCGGCCACCACGGTCGAGGTGGGGCTGGGCATCTGCCGGAGCATCTCCGACGGGGCCGATACCGAGACGATCCTCGATCACCTCCGGCCACTCACCAGCGCGATCGCCGCCCAGGACGCCGACCGCGACACCGCCGGGGTCGGCCGGGCCCTCATCGACGCCAGCCGGGCCCACCTCTGCGGCTGACCAGCGGCCGGCCCGGCTCGGATGATCCGTTACTCAGGTCGTGTGCACGATGAGGACGTCGCACACCGCCCGACGGGCCGCGTCGGCGGGCACCGAGCCCAGGAGTCGACCGGTCAGCGAGTTCAGGCCCTTGTTGCCCACCACCAGCAGGTCCGCCTCCACCTCGTTGGCCAACTTGATGAGTGACTCGACGGGCGCCCCCTTGACGGTGCGCGCCTCGACGGCGGACGCCCCGGCGGCGGCCGCCCTGTCCTTCGCCGTCCGGACGATGTCCTCGGCGGGGTTGTCACCGCGGATCTGATAGGCGTCGTCGCCCAGCTGATCGGCGGCCTGGCTGACCGCCCGCGGGTCGGCGGGCACGTAGGCGCAGGCGATCACGAGAGTCGCGGACTCGTCGGCGGCCAGTGCCGCGGCACGATCGACCGCCCGGTAGGACGACTCCGAGCCGTCCGTTCCCACGACCACCTTGTTGTAGGCGCTCAATTGACTTCCTCTCCTCGGCAACACGTTCTCCCCAGCGTAGTGCGCGGAGGCCCGCGCCGGACCCGGTAGGCGCGCGACGTCACAGTGACGGGTCAGTCGACTCCGGCCTCCCGCATCCCCTTGAGTTCCTTGCGCAACTCGGCGATCTCGTCCCGGAGCCGACCCGCCAACTCGAACCGGAGGTCCGTCGCAGCCGACATCATCTGCTCGGTCATCTCCCCGATGAGCTTCTCGAGTTCCGCACGCGGTCGCGCCGAATCGCCCGCCGCCCGGGCCCCCACGAGCTCGGGCCGGTCACGCGGGTCGGAAGACGACTCTCCGTCGCCCTCCTCCCCGACCCTGTCGAGGATGTCGGCGATCTTCCTCCGCAGAGGCTGGGGGTCGATACCGTGCTCGGTGTTGTACGCGACCTGCTTCTCTCTCCGACGGTCGGTCTCCTCGATGGCCTGACGCATCGCCTCGGTGACGGAGTCCGCGTACATGTGGACCTCGCCGGAGACGTTGCGGGCCGCACGGCCGATGGTCTGGATCAGGGAGGTGCTCGAACGGAGGAAGCCCTGCTTGTCGGCGTCGAGAATCGCCACCAGGGAGACCTCGGGCAGGTCCAACCCCTCGCGGAGCAGGTTGATGCCCACCAGGACGTCGAACTCGCCACGGCGCAGGTCCCGGAGCAGCTCCACCCGCTGCAGGGTGTCGATCTCCGAGTGCAGATAGCGCACGCGCACGCCGAGTTCCAGTAGATAGTCGGTGAGGTCCTCGGACATCTTCTTGGTCAGGGTGGTCACCAGGACCCGCTCGTCGCGCTCCGCACGCGCACGGATCTCCCCGAGGAGGTCATCGATCTGCCCCTTCGTGGGCTTGACGACGATCTTCGGGTCCACCAGGCCGGTGGGCCGGATGACCTGCTCGACGAACTCGCCCCCAGCACGCCCCATCTCGTACGTCCCGGGGGTGGCCGAGAGGTACACCGTCTGGCCGACCCGGTCGGAGAACTCCTCCCACGTGAGCGGACGGTTGTCGAGCGCGGAGGGGAGCCTGAAACCGAAGTCCACGAGGTTGCGCTTGCGGGAGGCGTCGCCCTCGAACATCGCGCCGATCTGCGGGACGGTCACATGGGACTCGTCGATGACGGTGAGGAAGTCCTCGGGGAAGTAGTCGATCAGCGTCGCCGGAGAGCTCCCCGCAGCCCGACCGTCGATGTGGCGCGAGTAGTTCTCGATCCCGGAACAGAACCCGACCTGCTGCATCATCTCGATGTCGTACGAGGTACGCATCCTCAGGCGTTGCGCCTCCAGGAGCTTGCCCTGGTTCTCCAGCTCCGCCAACCGGGCCTCCAGCTCCTCCTCTATCGACGCGATGGCCTTGGCCATACGGTCGGGCCCGGCGACGTAGTGCGTCGCCGGGAAGATCCGCACCTCGTCGACCTTTCGCACGACATCGCCCGTCAACGGGTGGATGTAGTAGAGCGCGTCGATCTCGTCACCGAAGAACTCGATGCGCACGGCGAGCTCCTCGTAGGTGGGGATGATGTCGACGGTGTCCCCCTTGGCACGGAAGGTGCCCCGCGTCATGGAGACGTCGTTGCGCTCGTACTGCACATCCACCAGAAGACGCAGGAGTCGGTCGCGCTCGACCTCCTGGCCCACCGCCAGCGAGACCGATCTGTCCAGGTAGGACTGTGGCGTGCCGAGACCGTAGATGCACGAGACCGAACTGACCACCACGACGTCGCGCCGCGAGAGCAGTGACGATGTCGCGGAGTGCCTGAGCCGCTCCACGTCGTCGTTGATCGACGAGTCCTTCTCGATGAAGGTGTCCGTCTGGGCGATGTACGCCTCGGGTTGGTAGTAGTCGTAGTAGGAGACGAAGTACTCGACGGCGTTGTTGGGAAGCATCTCCCTCAGTTCGTTGGCCAACTGCGCGGCGAGGGTCTTGTTGGGAGCCATGACGAGGGTCGGCCGCTGGACCTGCTCGATGAGCCAGGCCGTCGTGGCGGACTTACCGGTACCGGTGGCCCCGAGCAGCACGACGTCCCGCTCCCCCCGCCCCAGGCGCTCGGTGAGCTCGGCGATCGCCGTCGGCTGGTCACCGGACGGGGTGAACTCGCTGACCACTTCGAACCTGCCGGTGGACCGCTCGACATCCCCGATGGGGCGGAACTCCGAGTAGGACAGGACGGTCGGGTCTGCGGGGATCCCGTCATCGGGGATCTCGGTCGCGAAAGCCATACCGCAAGCTTACGAGTCGACACCGACACCCGCCTCTCGACGAAAGAGCCCCCACATCCCGGGTTGCCACTACTCTGTACACAGACTCCTCTCATCTCGTCCCCCTCGTCTGGAGAATCCGTGTCCCCCAACACACCTCGTCGTCGTCCCCGCCTGTCGCGTCGGACACGGACACCCCTCGCGGCGGGTACCGTCGTCGCTCTCGCGATCGGCGTGCTGACGGCGCTGACGGCACTGCCCCCGGTCGCGTCCGCGGCGCCGTGTGACCCGTGGCCGCCGACCGGCGGGCCCGGACTCGGCTCCGGTTCCCTCTCCGGATCCGCCGCCATGCCGACCGACGCGCCGGCCACCCCCTGGGCGAACGGGGCCAGCGGTTACATCCCCATCCTCCAGGGACGTACGACGACGGTGGAACTGCTCACGGGACCCACGAGCCCCAACCGGACGGTCGAACGGTTCGGCATCTCCGGTACCGACCTGGGAATCATGTGGGAGAACGGGGACGCCTCGAACCCGCAGGTGCTGATGGCGCTCGGGGACACCATGGGCGACTGCAGCCTCCCCGGGACCCAGTGGCGCAGCAACATCCTGTTCCGCTCGTCCGACCGGACCCTGTCCAACGGGATGCGGATCGACAACGCCCCGATGGAGCGCAGCGGTCTGGCCAAGTCCATCCTCCCCCGCTCGAACCTGCCGGGCGAGGTGACCGTCATCCCGACCGCGGGGGTGGAGGTCGGCGGCACGCAGTACCTGCGGTACATGTCGGTCGCC
This sequence comes from Dietzia sp. UCD-THP, assembly GCF_000349585.1. Classification (NCBI taxonomy): domain Bacteria; kingdom Bacillati; phylum Actinomycetota; class Actinomycetes; order Mycobacteriales; family Dietziaceae; genus Dietzia; species Dietzia sp. UCD-THP. The sequence goes on along the minus strand of NZ_AOSR01000057.1, from coordinate 14,708 downwards.
AGCTGGGGCGCCCCCGGCGAGTGGGTGACCAACTACTCCGCGCTCGCCGAATCAGCGGACAACGGGGAGAACTGGACCCCGGTGGCGGGCACCGCCCGCACCGGGACCGGCAGCGCGCGCCTCATACCGTCGAATCTCGGCGCCCCGTTCACCACCCACACCGCCGGCCAGATGAGCGCGTTCCTCAAGCACGACGGCTTCGTCTACGAATACCTGACCCCGTCGGGCCGCAACGGCGCGGTGACCCTCGCCCGCGTGCCGGAGCGGTCGATCAGGGAGATGTCGGCCTACGAGTTCTGGACCGGTGCCGGCTGGGGCCGTGACCACCGCGCCGCCGCGGCGGTGATGAACCCCCGTGTGAGTGAGTTGTCCGTCTCGTGGAGTGCTCGACTGGGTCGCTTCATCGCCCTGTACACCAACGGGAACAACGACATCGTGATGCGGCAGGCCGCGAGGCCCGAGGGCCCGTGGTCCGGAGAGGACATCCTGCTGTCGTACCGGCACGTGCCCACCCTCTACGGTGCGTTCGTCCACCCGTGGAGCCCGGCGGTCGAGACGGTGGGGTCCGACCTGTACTTCACCATGTCCACCTGGGACGCCTACAACGTCTTCCTCATGCGGACCGACCTGAACCAGATCCCCGCGCGGACCCTGCCGGCGGCCGATTCCCGGATGCGCGTCGCGGACAACAGCTGGACCGCCAACACACCGGACCCCGCCGAGACCGGTGAGACCGTGCTCGTCGAGCGGCGCCCGATCCCGAGATCGTGAGATGAGCCGGGCACTCCTGCGGCTGGCCGCGACGGCACTGGCCGCGGTCTCGACCTCCGTCGCCGCGATCGCCGTCACCTGGCCGGGCACCGCCACGGCCGGACCGTGCAGCGTCATGTTCGGCAACTTCGGATCCCTGCTGGAGAACCAGACCGGTGCCGGAATGGCCGGCGGTTCGCTGGGTCCCACCGGCTCGGGGTCGACCGGGCCGCTCGGATCCGCCTCGCGGGCCATGGGGTCGGCCGACCGCTCGGGGTCGCTGGTCCAGCAGCTCGAGACCGGGTCCCTGGGCAACAGACTGTCCGGTTCCCTCGACACGGTCACCGGATCCGTGTACGGGATGCCGCCGTGGATCACCGGGGAGGAGGGCACCGTCCCCGTCCTCCGCGGCCCGACGCAGTTCCTCCAGCTGGTCACCGGCCCCACCAGCCCCACCGAGACCGTCAGCCGCTACGGGGTGACCGGAACCGATCTCGGGATCATGTGGGACAACGGACGCTCTGACGATCCGGAGATCCTCATGGCGTTCGGCGACACCATGGGTGACTGCACCCTCCCCGGGAGCCAGTGGCGCTCGAACGTCCTGTTCCGGTCCGGTGACACCGACCTCGGCGACGGGCTGAGCATCGACTCCGCGGTCACCGGTCCTGACGGCCTGGCCACCTCCATCGTCCCCCGTTCAGGACTTCCCGGAGAGGTCACCATCATCCCGACCGCGGGGATCGCGGTAGAGGGAGTCCAGTACCTGCGATTCATGTCGGTCGCCCACTGGGGTCAACCGGGGTCGTGGACGACCAACTACTCGGGACTGGCCTACTCGACGGACAACGGAGAACACTGGACCGTCGTACCCCCGCTGGCGCGGCCGATCACCTCCGCCGTGCCTGTCGGAGCCGGCGCACCCCCGGTGGACGCCGCCTGGCGGGAGGCGCAGATGAGCTCGTATCTCAGGACGGATACCCACCTCTACGAGTACCTCACACCGTCCGGGCGCCAGGGTTCCGCGATCCTCGCCCGCGTCCCGCTCGCCGGGTCGCCGTCGGCGGCGGATCTCGACGCAGCCGGTGGAGCACCTCCGGCCGCGGGCATCCTCGACCCCACCGCCTACCGGTACTGGGACGGCACGGAGTGGGTGGACGACCCCTCGGACGCCGCGCCGGTGTTGCCCCGCCCGGCCAGCGAACTCTCCGTGATGTGGAACAGCTACCTGGGAAAGTTCGCCGCCATGTACTCCCAGGGATTCAACTCCGTCGTCCTCCGCACCGCAGATCGCCCGGAGGGCCCCTGGACCGGACCCACCGTCCTCGTGGACTACTCCATGCTCCCCGGCGTCTACGGCGCGTTCATGCACCCCTGGGCCCAGGGTGAGGATCTGTACTACCTGGTCACGACGTGGAACGCCTACAACGTGTTCCTCGTGCGCACCAGGCTGTCAGACGTCCTGCCCAGCAGACTCCGCAGCGCCGCGGCTCCCGCCGGGCCCGCCACCTCCGAGGTCGTCAGGCACGTGCCGGTGTCCGAGCTGGTCGACGGCGCCGTCCCCACTGAGTGACTGCGGCGCGATCCACTCGGCGGGGGGGCCGCTCAGCGCCCCGGCGCCTCGCAGCGGGTCCGCTCCCACTCACGTGTCTCCTCGCGGTCGGCCCGGCGGAGGATCTCCGCGTACTCCACCCGCGCACTCGGATCCGACCCGATGGCCTCGGCCATCAGCAGGGCGAACTCGTGCTCCGGGTCGTCCTCCGCGAGGATCGACACCTCGAGGGGGCGAGCGGGGTCACACCAGTGCAGGAGCGGGCGCTCGGCGGTGCGGTCGCGCACGTATCCCGCGTCGGTCAACAGTGCCAGCGCACGCTCCACCGCCGCCTCGTCCCGCACCGTCACCTGCAGGTCCACGATGTCCGGTGCGTCCAGGCCCTCGACAGCGGTGGGGCCGACGTGGTCGATGCGGGTGGCGACCTCCCCCAGTACGTGGCGTAGCCTCGCCGTCGCCCTGGTCGCCTCGGCCGCCCACTCCGGGCGGTACGGAACCACGGTCCGGTCGCCCACCACGGGCGTGCCGGTCCGCAGATTGTGCTCGAACGGCTGCAGGCGTAGCTCGACGAGCATCCGGACGATGTCGCGCACCGGTTCGCGGTCGCCCGAGTTGTCGATCAGCACGTCGGCTTCGGCCCGGCGGGCCTCGTCGGTCGCCTGATGGGACATCCGCGCCCGGGCGTCGTCCTCCGGCATCCCGCGCTGCTCCACCAGCCGTCGGAGCCGGATCTCCGCCGGGGTGTCCACCACGATCACCAGATGGTAGGCGGGGGTCATCCCGCCCTCCACCAGTAGTGGCATGTCGTGAACGACGATGGCGTCCGGAGGTGCAGAACCGAAGAGTTCGGCCGTGCGCTCCCCGATCAGCGGATGGGTGATCGCGTTGAGCGCGGCGGTGCGCTCCGGGTCGACGAACGCCCGGGCGGCGAGGGCGGCCCGATCGAGAGCACCGTCGGGCCCCACGATGTCGTCACCGAACTCGGCGACGAGCATCGCCAGCCCCGGGGTCCCGGGTTCGACGATCTCCCTCGCGATCCGATCCGCGTCGACGATCACCGCGCCGGCCTCCGCGAGAACCGCCGTCACCGTCGACTTGCCGGCCCCTATTCCACCGGTCAGACCCACCATCAGCATGGGACGAAGTCTAGGTGACCGCGGGCCTCGAATGCGGATGCGGCCCACGCCACGACACTCCGGCGAGCGGCGGAAATAGACCACGGCCCCGGTCGGTGTCCCACCGAGGTGGGACGACCGTCCGGGGCCGTGATGCCGTCCGTCAGACGCCCGTGGCGCCGTCAGGCAGCGAGGTCACTCACCGCCGGCGAGCTTGGCGCGCAGAGCGGCCAGCTGCTCGTCGGACGCCAGCGATCCGCCGGTCGACTCGGCCTGGTTGGACTCCGCGGCAGCGGGACGACTGGCCGACGGCGCGGACTCCGACGAGTAGTTGGTCGGGGCGGCCTCCGCGGCCTCCGCAGCAGCGGCGCGACCCTTCTCGATCTGAGCCGTGTGCATCTTGTGACGACGCTCGGCCTCCGCGTAGCGGTTCTCCCACTCCTCACGCTGCTTCTCGAAACCCTCGAGCCACTCGTTGGTCTCGGGATCGAAGCCCTCGGGGAAGATGTAGTTGCCGGCCTCGTCGTAGCTGTCGGCCATGCCGTACTTCGACGGGTCGAACTCCTCCGTGTAGTCCTCGTCCGCCTGCTTGAGCGAGAGCGAGATACGACGACGGTCGAGGTCGATGTCGATGACCTTGACCATGGCGTCGTCGTTGACGGACACGACCTGGTCGGGAACCTCCACGTGGCGCTCGGCCAGCTCGGAGATGTGGACGAGGCCCTCGATGCCCTCGTCGACGCGCACGAACGCGCCGAACGGCACGAGCTTGGTGACCTTGCCCGGCACGATCTGACCGATCGCGTGGGTCCGGGCGAAGTGCCGCCACGGATCCTCCTGGGTGGCCTTGAGCGACAGGGAGACGCGCTCGCGGTCCAGGTCGACGTCGAGGACCTCGACGGTAACCTCCTGGCCCACCTCGACGACCTCGGACGGGTGGTCGATGTGCTTCCAGGACAGCTCGGAGACGTGGACGAGCCCGTCGACGCCACCGAGGTCCACGAACGCACCGAAGTTGACGATCGAGGACACGACGCCCTTGCGGACCTGGCCCTTCTGCAGCTGGTGCAGGAACTCGGAACGGACCGCGGACTGGGTCTGCTCGAGCCACGCGCGACGCGAGAGCACGACGTTGTTGCGGTTCTTGTCCAGCTCGATGATCTTGGCCTCGAGCTCCTGGCCCACGTAGGGAAGGAGGTCGCGGACGCGGCGCATCTCCACCAGCGAGGCGGGGAGGAAGCCACGGAGGCCGATGTCGAGGATGAGGCCGCCCTTGACGACCTCGATGACGGTGCCCTTGACGGCCTCGTCCTTCTCCTTGAGCTCCTCGATCGTGCCCCAGGCGCGCTCGTACTGTGCGCGCTTCTTGGACAGGATCAGGCGGCCGTCCTTGTCCTCCTTGGTCAGGACCAGGGCCTCGACCTCGTCGCCCACCTCGACGACCTCACCGGGGTCGACATCGTGCTTGATGGAGAGTTCGCGCGAGGGGATGACACCCTCGGTCTTGTAGCCGATGTCGAGCAGGACCTCGTCACGGTCGACCTTGACGATCGTGCCCTCGACGATGTCGCCATCGTTGAAGTACTTGATCGTGGCGTCGATGGCGGCGAGGAAGTCCTCCGCGGAGCCGATGTCGTTGACGGCTACCTGCGGGGAGGTGGTGTTGGTGGTCATATGGTGGGGTGCTCCGGAGTGGATAGGAATCGTAGGTGGGCAGATGTTCGCGAGCGTGTACGCACGCGACCGTCAACTGTACTCTGCCAGCGTGACGTCCACAAACCCCCCCGACCACGGTGAGTCCGTCCGCGCCTCCCGCGCGTGGTGGGACGCCGAGGCGGTCGACTACCACCATGAACACGGGGATTTCCTCGGCGCCCACTCCCCCGACGGCGAGTTCGTGTGGTGCCCCGAGGGCCTGCACGAAGGCGACTGGACGCTCCTCGGCGACGTCGCCGGCCGCGACGTCCTCGAGATCGGCTGCGGATCGGCGCCGTGCTCACGCTGGATCGCCGGCCGCGGGGCCCGCGCCGTCGCCGTCGACCTCTCCGCCGGGATGCTCCGGGTGGGTGCCCGGGCCGCGAGCCGGTCGACCGGCCCGGCGGCCCGGGTGCCGCTGCTCCAGGCCGACGCCCGCCGCCTGCCCTTCGCCGCCGACAGCTTCGATGTCGCGTTCTCCGCTTTCGGGGCCATCCCCTTCGTGGCGGACACCGCCGGGGTGATGGCGGAGGCGGCTCGCGTGCTCCGTCCCGGCGGACGGTTCGTCTTCTCCGTCAACCACCCCATGCGGTGGATCTTCCGGGACGATCCGGGCCCCGAGGGACTCGTGGCCGCGTTCCCGTACTTCGACCGCACGCCGTACACCGAGTACGACGAGGAGGGCGGCCTGACCTACGTCGAACACCACCGCACGGTGGGCGACCGGATCCGCGAACTCGTCGGCGCCGGATTCGTGGTCCGGGACCTGATCGAGCCCGAGTGGCCGGAGTGGCTCGAGCAGGAGTGGGGGCAGTGGAGCCCGTTGCGCGGCAGTGTGTTCCCCGGGACCGCGATCTTCGTGGCCACTCTCCCCTGACCGCCCGGCTGCGACCTCGTGGCGCCGACTACAGGATCTTGGACAGGAAGTCCTGCGTCCGCTGGTGCCGGGGCGCCCCGAGCACGTCGGACGGACGCCCGGCCTCGACCACCACCCCGTCGTCCAAGAAGGCGACCGTATCGGCCACCTCCCGGGCGAAGCCCATCTCGTGGGTGACCACGATCATGGTCATCCCGGCGTCCGCGAGATCCCGCATGACGCCCAGTACCTCGCCCACCAGCTCGGGGTCCAGGGCCGAGGTGGGCTCGTCGAACAGCATGAGCTTGGGCTCCATCGCCAGAGCCCGGGCGATCGCCACCCGCTGCTGCTGCCCACCGGACAACTGCGCCGGATAGGCGTCCGCTTTCGCCGAGAGACCGACCTTGTCGAGCAGGGCCCGTGCCCGCTCCGTGGCTTCCGCGCGGGACTCACCCTTGACCAGTATCGGGGCCTCGATGATGTTCTCGAGGGCCGTGCGGTGCAGGAACAGGTTGAAGTGTTGGAACACCATCCCGATGTCTTGGCGCTGCCTGGCCGCGTGCCTCGGCGAGATCTCGTAGAGCTTGCCGCCCTTCTCGCGGTACCCCACCAGGTCGTCGTCGACGTAGAGCCGACCGGCATCGACACGCTCGAGGTGGTTGATGCACCGGAGGAAGGTGGACTTGCCGGATCCGGACGGGCCTACCAGGCACAGCACCTCCCCGGCCGCCACCTCGATGTCGATGCCCTTGAGCACCCTCAGTGAACCGAAACTCTTGCAGACCTGCTCGGCCCTGACCATCGGAGTCATGGCATTCCTCCCGACTGGTCGGTACCCCTGGCCGCCGCGAGCCCGGAGGGTGTGAGTCCATCCGCCTCGGCCAGCGCCCGCAGCTGTTTGCCCGTGAGCTGGCGGGTGGAACCGCGGGAGAACTTCTTCTCGAGGAAGTGTTGGCCCACCATGAGCACGCTGGTGATCACCAGGTACCAGGTGGCCGCGACCAGCAGCAGCGGGATCGGCTGGAAGTTGACCCCGGAGATGTCGCGGGCCTGACCATAGAGCTCGCCGGAGAACGGGATGGCCACGACGAGCGAGGTGGTCTTGAGCAGCGAGATCAATTCGTTGCCGGTCGGCGGGATGATCACGCGCATGGCCTGCGGCAGGATGGTCCGGCGCATGGTCTGCCCCCACGACATGCCGAGCGCGGTGGAGGCCTCGGCCTGTCCCTCCGGAACGGACGAGATCCCCGCCCGCACGATCTCGGCCATGTAGGCGGCCTCGTTCATGGCCAGGCCCACCACTGCCAGCCAGAAGGCGGAGTACAACACCATCGTGTCGTCGAAGCGGACGATCTGGAAGTCGGTGAAGGGGATGCCGAACTGGACCTGCCGGTACAGCGTGAATATCAGGCCCCAGAACAGCAGCTGCACGTAGATGGGGGTCCCGCGGAAGATCCACAGGTACACCCAGGCCACGGCCTTGAGCACCGGGTTGCTGCTCATCCGCATCACCGAGAGGATGACCCCCAGGATGACGGCGAGGATCATCGACAACACCGTCAGCGCGATGGTGTAGAACACCGCCATGCCGAACCTGGTGTCGAAGAGGTAGCGACCGTAGGTGTCCCAGCCGTAGGCGGGGTTCGTCGCCGCGCCCCAGATGAACAGGAACACCAGTACCAGGACGATCGTCGCCGACACCCAGCGCCACGGGTGCCGGAGCGGCACCGCCTCGATTGGGTCGGGCGCGTCAGCCCGGGGCGCGGAGGCGCCGTTGTGCGCGGTGCTCACCGACCGGTCACTCAGCCCTTCCGGATCTCGGCGTCGTCGATCAACCCGTCCTCGAGGCCCCAGTTCTGGGCGATCCTCTCGAAGTCTCCGGTCTCGATGAGCTTGTCCGCTGCGGCTTCCAGAGCGGCGGCCAGTTCGGACCCCTTGCGCACAGGCCAGCCGTAGGGGGCGGAGTCAAAGACGTCACCGGCCAGCTGCATCTTGCCCTCGGACTGCTTGACCGCGTACGCCGAGATTGGCGAGTCGGCGGACATCGCGTCGACCTTGCCGAGCGCCACGGCGGTGGAGGCCTCGTCCTGCGAGTCGAACTGGACCTTCTCGATCGGGGGATTGCCGGCGGCGACGCACGCCTCGCTGCGGGCGGGCACGTCCTCCTGGTCGGAGACCGTGGTGCGCTGGACCGCCACGCTCAGGCCGCACGCATCGTCGGGGTCCACGTCGTTACCGGCCGCCGACGCCCACTGGATGCCGGCCTCGAAGTAGGTGACGAAGTCGACGGTCTGCAGTCGCTCGTCGTTGACAGTGAACGAGGAAGCACCCATGTCCATGGTGCCGCCCTCGATGGCGGGGATGATCTTCTCGAAGTCGGACTCGCGGAACTCCGCGCGCAGTCCCATGAGCTGGGCGGCGGCGGTCATCACGTCGATGTCGAAGCCGACGATCTCGCCCCGCTCGTTCTTGAACTCGTTGGGCGCGTACGGCGGGTTGGTGCCGATCACCAGCACGCCCTTCTCGCGGATCTCGGCCGGCACGAGGGCGGCGATCTCGTCGTCCGTCTCGAGCGAGACCTCCTGCCTGGGCTCTCCCGAGTCCTCGGGACCCTCGGTGTTGGTGGTGCAGCCGGTGAGCGCGAGGGCCGCGGTGGCGGTCAGTGCCAGTGCGGCACGGAGGCCGCGCCGTGAGGTGAGGGTCATGTGCGTGCCCTTTCAGGCGTCGGGTAGCCGAATCTGCAATGAACCTAGGGCATACTCCGGGCACCACAAAACGAACCGCCCGCTTTCGGCGTCACTGGTTACCCACTGGTTACTCAGTGGGCAGCGGAATCCCAGTCGGGCCCCGTGCCGGTGGAGACGTCCAGCGGTACGTTGAGTTCGATAGCGGAGTACATCCGGTCGACGACGAGGCCACGGACCTCCTCGAGTTCGCCCTTCGCCACCTCGAGGACCAGTTCGTCGTGGACCTGGAGCAACAGACGGCTCTGGAGCCCCCGCTCGTGGAGGTCGGCGTCCACCTTGAGCATCGCCGCCTTGATGATGTCCGCAGCGGTGCCCTGGATGGGGGCGTTGAGAGCCGCACGCTCGGCGTTCTCGCGCTTGAGCCGGTTGTCCGAGTTGAGTTCGGGCAGGTAGCGGCGACGACCGAAGAGCGTCTCGGTGTAGCCGTCCCGACGGGCCTGGTCCACCACCGCGTGCAGGTAGTCGCGGACGCCGCCGAAGCGGGAGAAGTAGGCGTCCATCTGTTCGCGGGCCTCGGTCTGGCTGATGCCGAGCTGCGCGGCCAGCCCGAAGGCGCTGAGCCCGTAGGCGAGCCCGTAGCTCATGGCCTTGACCCGGCGCCGGAGCTCGGGGGTGACCTGGTCGATCGGCACCCCGAACGCCCGGGAACCGACGAAGGAGTGCAGGTCCTCGCCGGTCCGAAACGCCTCGATCAGGCCCTCGTCGCCCGAGAGGTGCGCCATCACGCGCATCTCGATCTGGCTGTAGTCGGCGGTGAGGAGGCAGTCGAAACCCTCACCCACGACGAACGATTTGCGGATGCGTCGTCCGTCCTCGGTGCGGACCGGGATGTTCTGCAAATTCGGGTCGGTGGAGGACAGCCGTCCGGTCGCGGCGACCGTCTGGTTGAACGTGGTGTGGATGCGCCCGTCGTCGCCGATGGTCTTGATCAGACCCTCGACGGTGGTACGCATCTTGGTGGCCTCGCGGTGCAGGAGCAGCGCTTCCAGGAAGGCTCGTCCCGGGGTGTCCCCCGTCTCCTTGGCCAATAGCTCCTCAAGGGCCTTGGCGTCCGTGGTGTACCCGGTTTTGGTCTTCTTGGTCTTTGGCATCCCGAGGGTGTCGAACAGCACCACTTGGAGCTGCTTGGGCGAGCCGAGGTTGATCTGCTCACCGCCGATCGCGGCGTAGGCCGCCTCCGCCGCCTCACGACCTCGGTCGGCGAACCCGTCGCGCAGGTCGTCCAGGGCCGATGCGTCGACGGCGATGCCGATCGACTCCATCCTCGCGAGCACCGGCACGAGCGGCAGTTCCATATCCGCGAGCAACTGCGCCCCGTGCACCTGCTCGAGCTCCACGTCCAGTCTCTCGGCGAGGTCGATCACGGCCCGGGCGCGGGTCGCCGCCGAGTTGGCCGCCTGCTGCTCGGCCTCGGACTCGTCGACCTCGTCCAGGAGCGACAGCTGCTTGTCCGCCGCCTCCGGCTCAGGCAACTCGCGCTGCAGGTGGCGCTGAAACAATTCCGCCAGCCCATAACTGCGCTGGCCCGGACGGACGAGGTAGGCCGCGAGAGCGACATCCAGCGTGACACCGGCCAGGCGGAGGTTCCGGCCCATGAGCGCGTGGGTGGCGGCCTTGGCGTCGTGGACCGCCTTGAACACCGCGTCGTCTTCCAGCCACGCCTGTAGAGCCTGCTCGTCACCCGCGTCTATGCGTCCGAGATCGATGTGACCGGATGCCCCGTCCGCCGCGGCCACGGTGACCGACTGCGCGTCCCCCGCGCCCGGTCGGGACGGCCCGACGACGACGAGGCCGTGCCGGCTGCCGGCCGGAGCGTGGGCGGCGAGCCAGTCAGAGACCTCGCCCGCGCGGAGGACCGCGGCCTGCTCGAGTTTGATCTCCGACACCGGCTCGGGTGCGCCCTCCGGGAGGAACGCCGAGAGGAAGCGGTCACGGGCCTGGGGGCCGAACTCCAGCCGGTCGAACAGGGCGTTGACCTCGGCCCGCTCGGGCAGGTGCCGCGTGAGTTCGTCGAGCCGGACGCCGAGGTCGAGGTCCCGGGTCAGTTCGGTGATGCGACGGTTGAGCTGCACCTGCGGGAGGTGTTCGCGGAGGCTCTCCCCCACCTTGCCCTTGACCTCGTCCGCGTGCGCGATGAGTTCCGACAGGCTGCCGTACTGGACGATCCACTTGGCCGCCGTCTTGTCGCCGACCTTGGGCACGCCGGGGAGGTTGTCGGAGGTGTCACCGCGCAGCGCGGCGACGTCGGGGTACTGCGCGGGGGTCACCCCGTACTTGGCCTCCACCGCCTCCGGGGTGAATCGGGCGAGCTCCGAGACCCCCTTGACCGGGTAGAGGACGGTCACCTCCTCGGAGACCAGCTGCAGCGCGTCGCGGTCGCCAGTGCAGATGAGTGTCTCGGCACCGGTCGCCTGGGTGGCCAGGGTCGCGATGATGTCGTCGGCCTCGTGTCCCTCCAGGGACAGCGTGCGGACCCCGAGCGCCACCAGGGCCTCCTGGATCAGCTCGACCTGCCCCTTGAACTCCTCGGGCGCGGCCGACCGGGTCGACTTGTACTCCGGGTACTCAGCCGTCCGGTGGAGCGTCGCCCGGGAGACATCGAACGCCACCGCCAGGTGGGTGGGCTCCTCGGTGGTGACCAGGTTGGCGACCATCGACAGGAAACCGTAGACCGCATTGGTGTGCTGCCCGGAGGCCGTGGAGAAGTTCTCCGCGGGAAGGGCATAGAACGCGCGGAAGGCCAGCGAGTGCCCGTCGAGGAGCAATAGACGGGTGGGCCCGTGTGCCTCGGCGGCGTCGGTGGACGCGGTGGTGGCGGCGGAACTGGCTTCGGCGGTCTGGTTCGTGGTGCTCACACGGCCACTCTAGGGCGGGCGTCGGACAGCCGCTCACCGGTCGTCGGTTAGACTCCTCCACCAGCGGCTCGCCGCGTTCGCCCCCGTAGCCCAATTGGCAGAGGCAACGGATTCAAAACCCGTCCAGTGTCGGTTCGAGTCCGACCGGGGGCACCACGGCGTCCGCCTGCCCGCTGAATGGCAGCGGCCGCCTATCGGGCGGGAGGCGGCTCGATGAGAAGGTCGCAGACCTTGTTCCCATCGAGGCGGAACCGGCACCAGAGGTCGGCCTGTCCACCGGGGAAGTTGCCCTCCAGGTGGCCTGCCACGAGCCACGTGTCGTCGGCCGTCCTCGCCTGACCGATGCAGTCCAGCGTGTAGGTGTACTGATTGGCGGACTTGGTCCACCACTCTCGAATCGTCGCCGAGCCGAGGTACTCCGTGTCCTCGTCGACCACCCTCGCGTCCGTTGTAAACACGGTGTCGGCGGGCAGTTCACGTGTGCTGTTCCGTTGAGACTCGAGATACCGGCGGACAACGGCCGGCAGCAGGTCGGGCTCGTAGGGGTCGAATCTGGTGGGGCTCACCGGGATCTCCTTGAACTGACTTTTGCTGACTCGGGACCACGATGGTCGCGCTCTTGGGTATACAACCCTGGTCCGACATCATTCGGTCACTCCCTCTCGCCCGCGACTGGCGCGGCGACAACACATCCGGAATATGCGGCCGAGGCAGGCCCCGACCCGGCCGAAGCCCCCGTAGTTGCCGTGTCCCACAAGTGTCCTTATACTTGCTTGCTGCAAGCAATTTAAAGAGACTCGAGGAGGTCGGTGTGGCGATAGACGCCGAGCAGGGCGGCAAACTGGCCGTCGACCTTTCCCGCGTGGTCAAGATGCTCCGCGCACTCAACGCGTCGGCTCCGCGACTCCACGAGTCGCTCGAGCCGTCGACCCATCCCCTGCTGTTCGCGATCCACGACGAGCCCGCCCGGATTACCGCCCTCGCCGAGCGAGTCCACACCGACATCTCCGTGGTGAGCCGTCAGGTCCGTCACCTCGAGACCCTCGGCTTGGTCGCCAAGGCACCCGACCCGGATGACGGACGCGCGAGCGTCGTGACCCTCACGTCCGAGGGCCGCGATCTGGTCACCCGGGTCTTCGATGGTCGCGGGCAGTGGATGGCCGACGTGCTGGCCGACTGGACCCCCGAGCAGGCGGCCTCGCTCGACGAGGGACTGACCCGACTCGCCGACTCGCTGCGCGCGGAGATCGACGCCCTCACATCCGCCAAGGAAAACCGATGACCACCCCAGAGACTCGATCCGCCAGCGCTGCCGCTGGCCCGGGCGAGGACGGCGAGTTCTCCCATCGCCAGATCCTCGTGATCCTCGCCGGATTGATGTCGGCGATGTTCCTCGCCAGCCTCGATCAGACGATCGTCTCGACCGCCATCAGGACCATCGCCGATGATCTCCAGGGGTTGGACGCCCAGGCGTGGGTGACCACCGCCTACCTCATGACGTCCACGATCTCGACGCCGCTGTACGGCAAGCTCTCGGACATCTACGGGCGCAAGCCCTTCTTCGTCATCGGCATCGTGATCTTCGTGTTCGGCTCCCTGCTCTGCACTCTCGCCGACTCGATGTACACCCTCGCACTGTTCCGCGGAATCCAGGGACTGGGCGCGGGCGCACTGATGTCGCTCTCACTGGCGATCATCGGCGACATCATCCCGCCCCGTGAGCGCGCGAAGTATCAGGGCTACCTACTCGCCGTGTTCGCCTCGTCCTCCGTCATCGGTCCGGTGGTCGGCGGCTTCTTCGCCGGCGCCGAGACCCTCTTCGGGATCAGTGGCTGGCGATGGATCTTCCTCATCAACGTCCCCATCGGCGCCATCGCGCTGACCCTGGTGATGATCACCCTCAACGTCAAGAACGCCCGCGTGGACCATCGGGTGGACTGGGCGGGAGCCGCCACGATCGTCATCGGTCTGGTGCCGCTTCTCCTGGTGGCCGAGCAGGGCAACACCTGGGGTTGGGGCTCGCCGGCGGCCCTCGCCTGCTACGTCGTGGGCCTGGCCGGGATCGGCCTGTTCCTCATCGTCGAGGCGCGCGCGGGCGACGAGGCGCTCATCCCACTGCGGCTGTTCCGGGACCGCACCTTCGCGATCGTCACCGCCGGCGGGGTGATCGTGGGAATGGCGATGTTCGGCGGGTTGATGACGCTCCCGCTGTACATGCAGATCGTGCACGGGGCCGACCCGATGGAGTCCGGACTCATGATGCTGCCGCTGGTGGCCGGGCTGATGGGCGCCTCGATCGTCTCCGGTCAGCTCATCTCGAAGACCGGGCGGGTGCGCGAGTTCCCGATCTTCGGGACCGCCGTCGCGGCCGTCGGCCTGTTCCTGCTGTTCACCATCGACGCCGACACCTCACTCACCCTGGTGATGGCCTACATGCTGGTCCTCGGCATCGGCCTGGGCAACTGTATGCAGCCGCTCACCCTGATCGTGCAGAACGCGGTGAGCCCCCGCGAGATCGGTGTGGCCACCGCGTCCGCGACGTTCTTCCGTCAGCTCGGCGGGACCGCCGGCGTGGCCGTGTTCCTGTCGATCCTGTTCAGCCGGGTCGGGGGCTCCATCACCAGCGAACTGGAGAAGGCGGGCGCGGACGGCACCCTCGCACGCGGGGTGCAGGAGGGGCTGTCGGACCCGGCCCTGAGCGCCGACCCGGAGGCGCTGGGAATCGTCCAGGCCCTCGCCGACCCGGCGACCGGCGCGGGCGCGCTCGAGACGGTCACCAAGGACTCCTCCGTCATCAATCGCCTACCCGAGCTGGTGGCCCACCCCTTCGAACAGGGCTTCGCGCTGAGCATGTCGGAGATCTATCTGGTCGCCGGCATCCTCGCCGTCGTCGCCTCGGTGATCCTGGTCTTCCTGCCACCGATCGTCCTCCGGGCCGGCTCCGCACAGGCCGAGGCAGCCCGCGAGGCCGCCGCGGCGGCGGCCCCGACCGGAAGCGATGTCGCCGCGGCGGACGCAGCGGCGGGCGACACCCCAGCAGGTGGTGAGGTGACGGGGCCCGCCGCCACCGCTCGCGAGGCGTCGGGGACGACGACGCGGCCGACACCGGACGAGGGCCGCTGAGGCGGGGCCTACCCC
>NZ_KB714658.1:26145-27990 GCF_000349585.1 Dietzia sp. UCD-THP | reverse complement strand
CTAGGAGACTGCTGAACAAGTGGCGTGGCTGGCCTGTGAGGTTGGGGTGGCACTGAAATGATGTGCCTCATGCAGGGTGAGTCGGATCGGCAGCGGGAACTGTTGGATGTGGAGTCGGTGGCGGGGCATTTGCTCGAGCCCGGCAGTGTGTTCGCGTTGCTGGCCGAGCATCGTGACCGCCTGTTCCCGGACGAGTTGTTCGCCGACCTGTTTCCCTCTGGCCGGGGCCGGCCCTCGATCCCGGGTGAGGTGATCGCCTCGGTGATCGTGCTGCAAGCCCTGTTCGGGCACTCCGATCGGGAGGCGGTCGATGCGTTGACATTCGACCTGCGGTGGAAAGCCGCCTGCGGGTACGCGGTCGATGCGAAGGGTTTCGACTCCTCGACGTTGACGTATTGGCGGCGCCGGCTGGCCGCCAGTGACCGACCGCAGCGGATCTTCGAGGTGGTACGCCAGGTCATCGCCGAGACCGGTGCGGTCAAGACCAAGACCCGCCGCGCCCTGGACTCGACGGTCCTGGATGACGCGGTGGCCCGTCAGGACACGATCGCCCAGCTCATCGCGCAGATCCGCCGGGTGGGCCGCGAGGTGCCCGGGGCGAGAGAGTTTATCTCCACCGAGTGCACCCGGTTGGCGGCGCTGTGCGGGCAGGACTACACCGTCGCCGGTAAGCCCCGCATCGCCTGGGATGACCAGGCTGCCCGGGACGAGCTCGTTTCCGCCCTGGTGGGCGATGCTCTGGCACTGCTTGAGGCTCTGGATGTGGAGGCGATCACCGCCGCCGGGGGCAGACCGGCCGAGGCGGTGGCGCTGTTGGCGTTGGTGGCCGGCCAGGACGTCGAGCCGGCCGACGGTTCTAATGGCACTGACGGGCGGTGGCGTATCGCCCGCCGCACCGCGCCGGATCGGGTGATCTCCACCGTGGACCCCGATGCTCGGCACGCCCACAAGACCCGACAACGCCGCCAAGACGGGTTCAAGGCCCACATCGTGGTCGAACCCGACACCGGCCTGACCACGATGTGCTCGCTGACCAAGACGAACGGCCCGGCCAACTCGGATGCTGCGGTCGGTTCGGGGCTGGTCACCGCCGATCCCACCATCGGCGCCGGCGAGCAGATCGAGGTGCTCGGCGATTCCGCCTATGCCAGCGGCGACATGCTGGGCACCCTCGCCGGTAAAGGATGGCTGCCCCTGGTTAAGCCGTGGCCGCTACGGCCCGCGGTCGAGGGCGGGTTCACCCTCGATGACTTCACTTTCGATGCGGCGGCGGGCACGCTGACCTGTCCCGGCAACATCACGCGACGGCTCTCGGCGAAGGGCAACGCCACGTTCGGCGTGGCGTGTCGTGGTTGCCCCCTGCGCCAGCGATGCACCACCTCAGCCGCCGGCCGCAAAGTAGAACTCGGTGAGCACCACCTGCTGCAACGCCAGCACCGCCAACGCGCCAGCGGCGAGGACTTCCAAACCGTCTACCGCCAGCACCGACCGATGGTGGAACGCTCGATCGCCTGGCTGACCCGAGGCGCTCGCCGCGTGCCGTACCGCGGGGTCGACAAGAACAACAACTGGCTCCACCACCGCGTTGCAGCCCTGAACCTGCGCCGACTGCTCTCGATGGGCCTGACCCACCAGAACGGAACCTGGGCCCTGGCCTGACCAGCCCGCCCGGGCGAGGACTCCCGCCCCGGCAGGCCGCCGAACACGACCCGCGGCCACCGGCCAGATCCCATCTCCGGACCAGATACCTCAGCCCCCGCAGCCGCGAAAAAGCCACACCGCCATGCCCCCACCCCGCCCACCGCTCTCGCGGCCAAGATCACAGCTTGTTCAGCAGTCTCCTAG
>NZ_KB714658.1:14071-26004 GCF_000349585.1 Dietzia sp. UCD-THP | reverse complement strand
GCTTGTTCAGCAGTCTCCTAGCAGGGGTCGACGAGGCCGCCCGACAGATGATCTACGCGTCTGTTGCGAACATGCCCCACGTGTTGACGGACGGTGAGGCGTCCAGAATCACCGCCACGGTGAGCAAAGCACTCAGTTCGCAGCGCGTCGATCCGTACTTGAGGGCAGCTGACGCGGTGCATTCCTCGGAGTCTGCGGGGGACGTTGAGGCTCTCACCCAGATAGTCGCGGTCATTGCCGACATCATGGACAACGCGCTGCGCGACTCGATGCAGAGTGTGAATGATGCAGTGCTCGACTCGATGCGGCGAGTGCAGCTTGCTCGTACGACCCCGATCAGTCAGCGCGACAGCGACTTCCTCCGTGACCACGCTGGCCTGGACGACCCGTCCATCCTCGACGATTGGTCGGCAGAGAAGGAAGATCAGCGTCGCAGCGAAATCGCTGCGGCCAGCGCAGCGCAGTTCGTGGCAGACACTCTTAGCAGAGAAGAAACGGGAAGGCTGCTCGACGTGGACGACACGAACGTCTCCCGCCGCGCCAAGAAGGGCCAGCTATACGCGATCTACCGCGACGGTAGACCCCGCTTCCCGCGGTGGCAGTTCCAGGGCGGCATGGCCCTGCCGGGACTCGCCTCAATCGTTGCCTGCCTTGAGCGGCTCGAGTTGGACCCGGTGTCTGTCGCCACGTTCATGGCTCGCCCCAACGATGAACTCGATGACCACAGGCCCGTCGACTACCTCGCCGCCGGCGGCGATTCGGAAGCAGTGGTTGCGCTCCTTGACGCCTGGGCCCGCGCTTGACCGGCAGATCGAAGGTCCCCCGGCGCCCCAGTCGTCCACTAAGTTGGGACGCCTCCGACGTTCTCACCCGCGACGTCGACCAAGTGCTGTGGCGGATCCACAAGACCCGCGGCGCGTATCCCACCGCTTGGAACAATTACCGCACCGTCGGGCCCCTGCCCGGACTAAGGTGGGATCCCCACCCGCCCGGCAAGCCCGCAAACCACCACGGCTGCGGAGTCCTCTACGCCGCCTACGACCCGGACACCTGCCTCGCCGAGGTGTTCCAAGCCGGTAACCGGATCGACACCACCGGCTCCAGCCCCTACGCCACCGCCTGGTTCCCGACTCGCCCCCTACGCTTACTCAAGCTCACGGGGGATTGGCCGATGCGGATGGGCGCTGCTCACGCACTTCTGTCCGCCCCACGTTCAACGTGTAGGAACTGGGCCCACGCCATCTGGGACGCATCCCGGACCTCGAACCATCCTATCGATGGACTCGAAGTGCGATCCACCGTGACCGGCAAGAACATGCCCGTTCTGTTCAGCCTCAGCCAAGGCGCGCTGCCCGCGGCCTCCGACTTCACGTCACCGCTGGATGGGCCGAAGGTACTCACCCTCGTGGACCACTTCGCCGACCGCTATCAGTGGACCGTCACCTGACTGTTCTCTGGCGCGGGCCTGCCGGCAACGACACGGAGCACCTGCAGGGTCCCCGCCGCCGCTCGGCCGCTGTCCGCGCCATAGGGGCGGATCGGTTTGCTGCAGCACGAGTGGAGGGGCCATCCCGATTGCGCCGTCAGCAGCCGCGAAGACTAGTGAGTCACGCCCAGAGACTTCGGCGGGGGCATCAACGTCGCCGTTTGAGAACGTGCGGAGATGACGCCCGACTCTCGGAGTCGGGGGCTAGCTTGCGGGCTGCCTGGGCGACCGAGTGCGGAGCACAAGGGAGTGCCTGGTGTTCAATCTGCTGGATGCGCAGAACACCGGAGTGCGAACACTTTCCCGATCCATGCCGGTGCTCGTGAAAAGGCGAGCAGGCCGAATAATCACCTGTTTACACGCAGGGGTCCTGCTGGGATGATCTGAGAGATCTCGCAGTGAGAGTGGGGCCGTCCACCGCCGTCGCACGGCGACCCGGCCTCACGACCACATCCTCTGAGCGCGACGAACCGCCGGGAGTGCGCCATGGTCGGCACGAGCACCGCCATCCGTCAGATGCGTGGGGGTGCCGCGTGCGCCCTCATCCTGTTCCTCCTGGTCTTCGCCGGCGTCGGCGCCGGAGCGGGAGCGGCCGGAGCTCAGTCCGCGGCCCCGCCACCGGTGCCACTCCCGTCGGCCGACCCGTTCTACACCCCGGACGGGCCGATCGCCGATCTCGCGCCGGGAACGGTGATCGAGAGCAGGACCATGACCTACGGTTCGCTCGAACTCGCCACACCGCTCACCAGCACCCAGGTCCTCTACCGGACCACCGACCAGGCGGGAGCCCCGAGCGCCACGGTCGCGACGATTCTCAGGCCCCTGGTACCGGGACCCCCGAGGGTGATCTCCTACCACATGGCCTACGACGCGTTGGGCTCCGAATGCGACCCCTCCTACACCCTGACCGGGAACGGTGCCCCCGGCCGGGCGGCCATCGCGGAGCAGGGCGTGATCGGCGGGTATCTCGCCGCCGGCTACACCGTCGTCGTTCCCGACTACGAGGGACCGGACCTCGAGTGGACGATCGGGCGCCAGTCCGGCTACGCCGCCCTGGACGGTGTCCGCGCCACCATCGACCACCTGGGACTGCCGGCCTCGACGCCGGTGGGGCTGGCCGGATACTCAGGCGGGTCCGTCCCCACCCAGTGGGGTGCCGAGGTGGCGCCGACCTACGCCCCGGAACTCAACATCGTCGGCGCGGCCGCCGGAGGGCTCCCCGTCAACATCGCACACAACCTGCCGTACGTGAGCGGGAGCGCCACCTGGGCCGGGGTGATCCCCGCGCTGGTCGTGGCCTATCAGCGAGCGTATGCGATCGACACCGACAGTTTCCTCTCGGACTACGGCCGCCAGCTCGTCGAGACCGTCAGCTCGCAGTGCATCGACGCCTTCGCCGCCGACTACCCCGGACTCACCGACGCGCAGATGGTCCGCGCCCCGTACACGTCCCTGCTCGACATCCCGGCGGTCGTGAGCGCGATCGGGGACAACGTGATGGGCACGGCGGGCACGCCGCGGGTCCCGATGCTGCTCGCCGTGGGCGATGTCGACGGGATCGGCGACTCGGTCATGGTGACGGCGGACGTCGCCGGCCTGGCGTACGAGTACTGCACGCGCGGCGTGGCCGTCACCTACGCGCAGTACGGGGGCCTCGCCCACTCCGAGGCGTTCGCACCCTTCCAGGTGCAGACGGCCCAGTTCCTCTCCGACCGGTTCGCCGGCGTCGCCCCCACCACCAACTGTCAGGGGGCCTGACCATGTCGACCTTCTTCTCCGCCCGGCCCCACCGCGCGCTGAGCGCGGGGTTCTACAAGGATCCCGATTTCGACTACGAGGTGCGGTGCCTGCTCGGGGCGGTCGCCTACGGCGCCGCCGAGGCCGGGGAGGTTCTGGCGACCGTGGACGGGGCCGGCGACGGCGACCACGATCACTGGTTCCACGCCTGGCACGACCTCGGGAGCAGGGTCCACGCCGCGGCGGACCGGGAGGCGGCGGCCGGACGGACGGTGACCGCGTCAATGGCGTACCTGCGCGCGTCCACCTATCTCGCGGTGGCGGTGAACGCGGCCAGCGGCCTGCGGGACGAGGGACAGCTGACCTCGACGTTCCGCCTCCAGCGTGCGAGCTGGGAGCGCTTCGTCGACACCACCGACCGCACCATCGAGCGCGTGTCGATCCCCTGGGAGCAGGACACGATGCCCGGATGGTTCCTCCGGCCGTCCACCGACCCCGGGCCCCGTCGGACACTGGTGATGGTCAACGGCAGCGACGGAGCCACCAGCGGGCTCTGGCACAACGGCGCGGCCGGCGCACTCGCGCGCGGATACAACGTGCTGCTCTTCGACGGTCCGGGCCAGCAGTCGATGCTGTTCGAGCGTGGGATCGGCTTCCGCCCGGACTGGGAATCGGTCCTCACCCCCGTCGTCGACGTCCTCCTGGGCCGCTCCGACGTCGACCCCGGGGCGCTGGCCGTCTACGCCATCAGCCAGGGCGGCTACTGGGTGTCGCGGGCGCTGGCCTACGAACACCGCTTCGCCGCCGCGGTCGCCGACCCCGGGGTGGTGGACGTGTCGGCGTCGTGGACCACGCACATCCCGTCCAGCCTGATGGCGCTGTTCCGGGCCGGGAAGAAGGAGGCGTTCGACCGCGACATGTCCCTGGGGATGAAGTTCTCCGCCTCGACCGCGCGGACCTGGGCCTTCCGGGCCCGGCCGTACGGGGAGACCGGGTACTTCGACACCCTCGCCGCGGTCCACCGCTACTCGCTGACCACTGATGAGATGTCGGCCATCACCACCCCACTCCTCGTGACCGATCCGGAGGACGAGCAGTTCTGGCCCGGCCAGTCCGAGCGGCTCGCCCAGGGCGCGGGCGGCCCCGCCGAACTAGCCCGGTTCACCGCCGCCGAGGGCGCGAACTTCCACTGCCAACCGCTGGCCCGACAGCTCACCGATGCGCGGATGTTCGGCTGGCTCGACACGGTCCTGAGCTGACCTGACCGACGGCTCGCGCCGGTCCTCGCTCAGGCGGTGGTCTCGTGGAGTTCCGCCGCCGACACGTGGCGGATGATCTCGAGGACCCGCGGGTAGGCGCGGGAGTCCCCGGACACGAGGGATTCGTGGTCCTCGTCGTTGAACAGGACCATCTTGGCCCTCCCCCCGGCGCGGCCGACGGCGTCCACATAGCGCTGGGAGTTCTCGGGCCCCACGGTCACGTCACGGGCGCCGTGCATGGCGACCACCGGGGTGTCGGTGGCGATGTTCTGGATCGGATCGACCTTCGCGTAGCGCTCCGGCACCTCGGCCGGGGTCCCGCCGAGCGCCGTGACGGTCCTGTCGTCGCCATGGGTGGCCGCGTAGACCATGTCCAGAGATCCGGCGATCGAGATCACCCGCGTCGGTCGGAACGCCGGGTTGGCGCCGACCTCGTCGTCGTCCAGCTTGTGTCGGGTGCCGGCCCACACTGCGAGCTGGGCTCCCGCACCGTGCCCCACCACCAGTTCGTCGTCGGTGGTGATCTGCGGGAACTTCTTGTCCACCTCGACCACGTGGTCCAGAGCGCTCGCGACGTCGAGGAACGTGGTCGGCCATCCGCCGCCCGAGCCCACCCGTCGGTACTCGATGTTGTAGACCGCCATCCCGCGGTTGGCCAGCGTTCGGGCGAGCGGATCGAACGAGTCGGCCCTGGTCTGGTCCCGCCACGCCGCGCCGTGGATGAGGACCGCCAGGGGGATGGAGTCGACCCGTTGTTCCCCGGCGGGGAGGTAGAGGTCCGCCCAGTTCTGCTCCGGATCCGCAGTGCCGTGCGTGGGGTACTCGAACCGCTGGACGGTGACCTCGTCGAGCCTCGCCGGAGGGCGAAGGTCGGTCACCACGACCGGCGCCGCGCCGGTGGTCACGCATCCCGACCCCAGCGCCAGGGCCGTCGCCAGGACCACGCCGATCCGCGCGGCTCTCGTGGGGCGGGACCAACGTCGTCGCTGCGGCATGACCACCATTTTCTCAGGCAAAGATCAGAAAGAGTGAATAGCCGACTCGTGCTGGACGCATTAGCCGGTCACCACAATCCGGTGAGGGGCGCCGGACGGCGTGATGAAATCGATCTTAGAATGAGCGGAGCAAAAAACCTAAGGGTTCCCTACCCGGGTACCGGTGACCGCCGGTGGGGCGGCATGTCGGGCCGCGTTCTGGAGGAGGGCGGTGGTCTCCACGCCTACCGGACCACCCGGACCCGCCCGGTGTCCGGCGCGCTCAGGGGGCCCTCGTCGGCGACGTACCGGATGAGCGCGTCGATGTCCGTCAGGCCCGCCTCGCGGCGATCCCCGCGCTCGGCCAGGGGCGAGCCCCTGAACTCGGGAGAGGAGAGGAACTCGTTGACCACGACGGTGTACTCGCGGTCGGGGTCAACGGGCTCGTCGTCGACCAGTAGTTCGGAAACCCTCGCGCCTGCCGGTCGGCGGGTGTCCACGGTGTAGCGCACGTTGGACGAGACCGCCGGGCCGTTGTCGCCGATGTCGTCGACGAAGTGGTCGAATGCCTCTCGCAGTTCCCGACCCGTCACGGTCACCAGGTAGAGGCGGTCGCCGTAGGGCTGGACGGTGTGCAGGGTCGCGTAGTCCAGGGGGCCCTGAGGCAGGTCGGTGCGCAGCGAGTCCGGGTTGGACAGCGCGAGCTGGGCGCCCCGGCCCCGGGTGGCGTGGAGTTGGCAGTCGGCGATCACGTCGGCCAGCGGGGACTCACCGTTGGAGTCCATTCTCCGTGGGATCGTCTCGGTGGCAGAACCGAGGGGCGTGCGAGCCTCTGCGGTCGCCGCGGCGCCGGCCTGGCGCGCAAGTTCCTCGGTGCCCGGGTCGGGGGCGATGTCGAGGTTCACCGTCTGGTTGAACGCAGAGGTCTGGGGACGGATCACGTCGCCGGTGGAGGGATCGATGGCGAGGTCGACTACGGCGACCGACCGGCCGTGGGACGCCGGCGCCACCACGACCCGCTCCTCGTTCTCCGCGTCCCTGACCCGGCAGGTGGCGGGACCGCCCGAGGCGCCGATTATCAGCGCGTCGACCGCGGGGTCGAGGCGTGTGACCAGGTCGAGCTCGGTGAGTTCATCCGGGCAGGCACCGGGATCGAGGTTGCCGTGCACCGTGGTGGACTGCACCAGGCCCACGATCGCCTCCACACCGAGGAACTGCAACGCGTCGACGGCCTCGTTGACCGCTTCGACGGGGTCGGAGAGCCGGGTGGTGGTCTCCGGCGCCCTGTCGGTGGGCACGGTGACCGCCACGATCCCCACGCGCACGTCCCCGATCCGTTGGATCGCGAACGGGAAGGTGGGTGCGGCGTCAGGGGAGGGGATGACGTTGGAGGCCAGGAAGGGGAAGGCCGCACCGCGGAACGGGGGAAGGGGCGGGTCCACACGGCAGTCCTGCTCCGTACGACACCCCGGTCGGACCAGTTCGCGGACGTGGTCGGCGCCCTTCTCCAGCTCGCGCCTCCCGACGCCCGCTCCGTTCACCCCGAGGCGGTTGAAGAACTCGACGGTCGGCCGGTCGCCCAGCAGCGCCGTCTCCGGGGAGGTCCCGCCGATGGAGTCGCCTGTGGCCAGCAGCATCGCGCCGCCGGACTGGTCTCGCAGCTTGCTCACCGTCGCGGCGAGGTGGGACCCTCCGCCCGCCGGCCGCACGTTCCCCGAGCCGTCGCGGAGCTGGCCCTGGAATCCCACCGGCCGGGTGAGCGCGCCGGAGAACTCCCCGATTCCGAGGATCCGCACCGACTGCGTCTCCACCGAAGGAGTCCACGGCCGGCCCGACTCCCCGGGGCGGGCGTCGGCGGCCGGGGCGGAGGCGAGGGTGAGGACCAGCGCGCCGATGGCTGTGATCACCAGCGTGACGAGCCCGGTGTGGCGGAGCGGCGAGGACTCCGGACCGCGGACGTCGACGACTGTGTGTGAACCCGACCACAGGGCGGCCTGGATGGGCGAGGAGTTCACGTTGTCCCATGAACTCTTCCGTCTCATCCGGCTCCTTCGGGTCCCGGCCACGTCACGCGGACACGTGGGACCGCGAGCGGGAGCACCATCGTGCCCCCTCGAACCCCGACCACTGTGCCGGTGCGAGGTCACGGGAGCCCGCCGGAACAGTCACGTTCCGGTCACAAAAGCGCGTGCGGCGTCCAGGAGGCGGTCGTTCTCCACCGGGTCGCCGATCGTCACCCGGACTCCGTCGCCGGCGAAGCACCTGGTGACGACGAGGTGGTCGCGGCAGTGTGCGTCGAACGCGGCCGCGGCGTCACCGAGCGGCAGCCACACGAAGTTGGCCTGACTGTCCGGCACCAGATACCCGAGATCGAGCAGCGTGTCCCGGACCCTCGCCCGTTCGGCGACCACCGCGTCCGTGCGGGAGCGGAGCTCGTCACCGGCCTCGAGGCAGGCGATCCCCGCGGCCTGGGCGAGCGAGCTCACCGAGAAGGGGACGACCATCTTCCCCACCGATGCGACCAGCTCCGCCGGCCCGGTGAGGTAGCCCACGCGCAGGCCCGCCAGCCCGTAGGCCTTGGAGAACGTCCGCAGCGACACGACGTTCGGCCGGGACATGGACTCGGCCACACCGTCGACCGGGTCCTCGGATCGGAGGTACTCGTAGTACGCCTCGTCCAGCGCCACGGTGACCCGCTCCGGGATGCGGTCCAGGAACGCGGTGAGCGCGGCCCGGGAGACCGCCGGACCCGTGGGGTTGTTGGGGGTGCAGACAAAGATGAGCCGGGTCCGGTCGGTCACGGCACCGGCGAGGGAGTCGAGATCGAGCGTGCCGTCGGAACGGTTGGGGACCGCGACGGGGACCGCGTGGGCGATGCGCGCGATGATCGGGTAGGCCTCGAACGATCTCCAGCCGTAGAGCACCTCGTCCCCCGGGGCGCACACCGCCTGCACGAGCTGCTGACACAGCGCGACCGACCCGCACCCCGCCGTGACATTCTCCGACGGGACGCCGAGGAACTCCGACAACCGGGACACCAGCGCGCCGGCGGTGATGTCCGGGTAGCGGTTCGCCCCGGCCGCGGCGTCCGCGATGGCGGCCGCCACGCTCGGCAGCGGTCCCGCGGTGGTCTCGTTGGAGGCCAGTTTGACCGCTCCTGGGACGGAGGCGCCGGGGACGTAGGAGGGGATGGCGTCGAGGTCGCTGCGCACGTCGGGGGACATGCGTACAGAGTAGGACCACCGGATGACGGCGGGGTGTCCGGCCGTTTTGCGCACCGCGCCGACCGGTGTGTACTGTTATCCCTCGTTGGCTCAGCAGAGCCTCCAGGAGGCGTGCCAGAGCGGCCGAATGGGACTCACTGCTAATGAGTTGTCCTCCTTAAAGGGGACCGGAGGTTCAAATCCTCTCGCCTCCGCCATGCCGGAGCACCGGGTGACCGGTTGAACTGGCACGACAGATGAATAATGCGCCCGTAGCTCAATGGATAGAGCACTTGACTACGGATCAAGAGGTTAGGGGTTCGAGTCCCTTCGGGCGCACAGCAGCGGTACCGGCAGCGCCCTCGTCCACGCGGACGGGGGCGTTCGTCGTCCGTCCCCCCGCCGACGACTCACCGGGCCGCGGCCGTGTCCCGCCGATGCGCCCGGAGGGTCTCGACCTGGTCCCAGATCACGATCACCCAGACGGTCGCGACGACACTCCATCGGATCGCCGCGGCCGGCAGCTCGTCCCCGCCGGCCGAGACGAGGTCGGGGTGGATCACCGACTCCTGGGTCAGGACCAGGACCGTGAGGAAGGCGCCGAACACGACGTCGGCGACCACCTCGACGGCCAGTCGCCGCCGGGACCTGCCCGGGCGGGCCAGGCGCCGGATCTGCACCAGCGCCAGCACCCCGATCAGGGCCAGGTAGCCCGCGAGCCAGACGGTGGGGATGTCCGGGTTCACCACCGTCTCGCCGCCGTTGAGGTGTCCGATGTAGAGGAACGTCGACGGCACGAAGGGCACGGCGGCGAGCAGCGCGAGGAGGCTCAACGAGACGATCGCGTCGATGCGGGTGTCCGGCCGGACCCGCGGATGGTCGAGTTCCGACGGGTCCCACGCGGTCGACGTGGTGAAGGGGTTGCGGCCCCCCTCGGGCGTGGTCCGCTCGACGATCACCACGAGCAGGGTCCAGGCCGCGAACGCCCACAGCAGGGCGGACACCACCCCGCTGACGACCTCACCGATGAGGCCGCCCAGTTCGGCCTGTGGGGCCGTCACCACGTAGACGATCGCGCTCGTGAGCGCCGCCAGGGCGCCGACGATCGGCATGAGCCAGCGCAGGACACGCAGCCACGCCGGGTAGACCTCGGGCCCGATGAGGTAGTGCCGTGCGCCCGAGTAGCGACGCGCCAGCGCGGCGGGGTCACCGAGCCGACCGAGCACGGCGCGCTCGATCGAGTCGGGGTCGGGGGCCGCGGCGCCGTCGCCGTGCCGGTCGAGCTCGGCCGCGACCATGTCGTCTATGGTCGCGGCGATCTCGGCGGAGATGTCGTCGCTCGTGCTGTCCGGCAGCCGCCGGACCACCTCGGCGATGTAGCGATCGGTCAGTGTGGACATCACGTCTCCGCCTTCCGCAGATCGGTGTAGGAGGCGCCCAGCGCCTGCCATTCGGAGTGGAGCAGCTCGGCGGTCTGGGCACCGAGCGCGGTGGTCTCGTAGTACTTGCGGGGTCGGGGTTCCTCCGTCCGCCACGTGGAGGTGAGCAGCCCCTGACCCTCCAGGCGGCGCAGCAGTGGGTAGAGGGTGTTGGCCTCGGTCGAGATCCCGGCCTCGGCCAACGTGGTGAGCAGGGCGTACCCGTAGCGCGGTCGCATGCAGGCCAGCAGGCTCGCCAGCACCACCGAGCCGCGCCGGAGCTCCTGCAGGTGGGTTCCCAGCACCGCGTCCACGCCGTCACTCATGCCTTACACGGTACTGTGTGGCACACAGTATGGGAAGAGTGCGCCGCACAGGCACCCGGCTCGAGGCCGGAACGGTGATCGTCGGCGTGGGGGGACGCCCGCCCGCCGCGGCCCCCGCCCCCGCGGCCGATGTCGTGCGCGGGGGTCGGGGGTGGGGCCGACGGTACGACGACGACGAGACCGGCCGCTTCGTAGGCTGTGCCGATGTCCCAGCCCGCTCGAGATGCGCTCCGCCGCAACGCCGGCCATCTGGCGTCGGTGGCACTGGTGATCATGTGGAGTTCGGGCTATGTCGGCGCGGAGCTCGGGACCCGGACCGGTGGGACCTCGCTGCAGCTGCTCGGCTGGCGGTTCTCGATCCTCGGGCTCCTGCTGCTCTCGGTCTGCCTCGTGCTCCGGGTGCGGTTGACCGACCGGAGGGCGTGGGCGCGGCAGGCGGTGCTGGGTCTGTTCAGTCAGGCCGTGTTCCTGTTCATGATCTTCGAGGGTGTCGCCCGCGGCGTCGACGGCGGGACGGCGGCGCTGATCGCGGCGCTGCAGCCACTACTCGTGGCGACGGTCGCGGGCAGGTTC
Organism: Dietzia sp. UCD-THP; assembly: GCF_000349585.1. Classification (NCBI taxonomy): domain Bacteria; kingdom Bacillati; phylum Actinomycetota; class Actinomycetes; order Mycobacteriales; family Dietziaceae; genus Dietzia; species Dietzia sp. UCD-THP. The sequence goes on along the minus strand of NZ_KB714658.1, from coordinate 15,028 downwards.
CTCGGGGAACGGACCACACCGGTCATGTGGATCGGCATGCTGCTCGGAATGGCGGGCGTCGTGGTGGTGGTCTCGGGCGGCCTGGGTGCAGGCAGCGCCCCGTGGTGGGCCTACCTGTTCCCGGTGGCCGGGATGCTGAGTCTGGCCACGGGGACGGTCCTCACCCAGCGTCTCAGGCCCACGGAGACCCTGCTCCAGTCCATCACCATGCAGTCGGTCGTCGCGGCGGTGGCCCTGGTCGCCGCGATGCTGCTGGCCGGGCAGGGCGCGGTGCCGGCCGAGCCCGAGTTCTGGGTGGCGGTGGCCTGGCTGGTGTTCCTCTCCACGCTCTGCGGGTACGTCCTCTACGTGTTCGTCACCCGCACCAGGGGCGCCACGGTGGCCAGCGTCCTGCTCTACCTCACCCCGCCCACCACCATGGTGTGGGTGTGGCTGATGTTCGGGGTGCCGATCACTCTTCTCGCGGTGGTCGGTATGGCGGTCAGCGCGGTCGGCGTGATCCTGGTGCTGCGGTCCCGGGCAGCGGCGCAGGCCCAGCGCGACCGCCGGTAGGGCTCGGCAGGGAGCCTGTGGACGGGGCGGCCCGGACGGGAGACTATTCAGGGGTGAACCCGGAACAGCCCGACCACGTCCAGCGCATGCTCGCCGACCTCGACGCGAGGCTCGGGCGGATCACCGCCGAGGTGGCGGAGGTACGGAGCGGGCTGGCGGCGCTCGGTCGGCAGACGCGGCCAGTGCAGCCGACCCAGCCCGTGCCGCCCGGGCAGCCGACCCCGTCCGTGCCGCCCGGGCATCCGGCCCAGCCCGCCCCGGGGGCGACTCACCCCGACCCCCGCCCCGCCAACGCGCAGCCCTCCGGCCCCGGGCGGGATTCGGTGTGGCGAGCAGGAGCCCCGCAGGCCGGTGGCCCCGCGCTCGGCGGGTACCGCCCTGCCGGCCCGGTGGACGGGCCCCGCC
>NZ_KB714658.1:0-13921 GCF_000349585.1 Dietzia sp. UCD-THP | reverse complement strand
GGCCCTGCCGCCCCCGGCCCTGCCGCCCCCGGCCCCGCCGGGCCCGGGTGGACGCGGCGCTCCGCGGAGACCCGAACCCGCCGGGCGCCACGGCTCACGGCGGCCACGGTGATCGCCGCGATCGGCGGCTCCGTGATGCTGGCCGGGGTCGCGTTCCTGCTGGTGGTCGCCATCCAGGCGGGGCTCTTCCCACCGATCGCCCGGGTGGTCGCCGCAGCGGTACTGGCGCTGGTCCTGGTCGGGCTCGGGTTGTGGTTGCAGTCCCGCCACGAGGCCACGCCCGAGCGCCCGATCAACCCCGGCGCGTTGGCCCTGGTCGGCACCGGTCTGGCAGCGGCCATGCTCGACGTGATCGCCTGCACCACTCTCTATCAGTGGATCCCCGTGCCGGCGGCGTACATGTTCGTCGGCGGGCTGGCGCTCGCGGGGATGGCGCTGGCACAACGATGGTCCTCGGGGCTGCTCGCCTGCCTGGTCTCGGCCGGCACGATGGTGCTGGCCCCGTTCATCTCCACTGGCGTCGAGCTCCCTGTCTTCCTGGTGATCCTGGCCATCGCGACCGCCGTACTCGGCGCCGAACTCGGGATCGCGGTCAGGGTGGTGTGGTCGGTCTTCCCGGCACCGGTCCTCGTGGGCTACCTCACGCAGACGCACCTCCACGACCGGGGCGAACAGGTCGCGCTGATCGTGGCGGCCCTGGTCTTCGCCGCCGTGGGCGTCGGGGTCGCCTGGGTCGACTCCGTGCGCCGCCGCCCGGCTCCGGAGAACGCGGCCCTCGTCGTCGTCCCCACCGCCGTCCCCCTGCTGCTCCTCTCCGGACTCTTCCTCCTGCGGCCGGGCTGGCCGGTCGGCGTGATCCTCGCCGCGGCCTATCTCACCGTCGCGGTGGTTGCCGGACGTCGAGCCCACGAACCGGGACCGGTGCTGCTGTCCGCCGTCTCGGGGGTCGTGGGCAGTGCGCTGCTGTTCGGCGCCTGGGTGGAACTGGGCGGACGGGAGATGACGAGCCTCGCCCTCACCCTCAGCGCCACCGGCTACGTCGTGGCGGCGGGCCTGTGGGGTCGCCGCTGGGCGGACTGGGTGGCCGGCGTCGGCGCCGCCATCGCGCTGGCCGTGTACCTGGTCGTCAACGAGCCGTTCCTCGCGCTCGACGAGAGTCTGGCGGTCCGCGAGCTGACCTACTGGGACGTGGTGGCGGCGCTCGCGGTCACCGCGCTCGCCGTGGCCGCGACGTGGTGGGCGTCCCGGCGGGTGCCCCGGCAGGCCTCCAGGGTGGTGATGGCGGGTGCCGTCGCGGCGCTGTTGGCCTTCTCGGTGATGGTGGTGGCGGCCGGAGTGGTGATCGGTGACCTGGCGGGCGCGGCGCGCAACGGCTTCCTCGTGGCCCACCTGGTGGTCACCGTGCTGTGGATCAGCTGCGCGGCCTGGTTGATCCTCACGCCGAGTCCCCGGCTCTCGGACGCCCGCAGGATGGGTTTCGTCCTGGGGTCGCTCGCGCTCGCCAAGTTGTTGTTCCTCGACCTTGCCACGCTGCCCGGCCTGTTCCGGGTGCTGTCCTTCATCGCCGTGGGCGCGGTGATGTTGGCCGTGGCCGTCCGCTACCGGGGCGGCACGGACGGCGGGGACACGCAGGGCGGCGGCACTCGGGGCGGCGGCACGGACGTCGGGGGCGTCCAGGGCGGCGGTAGGGGGGAGAGCGGTACGGACGGCCGCGGTGGGCCCTACTACCGCAGGGACACCGAGCCGTCCGGGAGCGGATCCCCCACGTAGACGCGGAAGGCGCGGGGTTCCGCGCCGGACATCAGGACCTCGACCTCGGGGTGGTCGACCTCGTCCGGATCGTCCGAGGGCAGGCTCCAGACCACTTCTCCGGAGTCGGTGAGTTCCTTGAGCGCGAGGCGCGTGGCGCGCACCCACGTCACGTGCCGGAGTGCCGGCTCGTCGCGGAGCTCGTCCTCGGCCATGCCCTCCCGGAGGTCGACCATGAGACGTTCCCCGTCGGGAGCCTCGTACGCGGTGCACACGTGGTCGACGAGGACGGACAGTGGCCATGACGGACCGGAGCCGAGCAGATCGACGATGATCATGCGCGCATCGCCGACCTGGCAGGCCGTCGGTGTGGTGAGGACGTGGAGCCTGTCGGCCACGTCCTCCGTGATCTCGATGAACTGAACGGTCATGGTGAACCCCTGTTCCGGCGCGACGGTCGACGACGGGCCCCGAGGCGCGGCCCGGGCCGTCCCGACTGTGACGTAGATCATACAATACATCGGTGGCCGACGAGTCTCGGCCAGATGACGATCCCGGAAACAAGCACGTGGGATCCCGTCGGAACCGCAGGTCAGTCGATAGGGTCGACCGCGTGACCACTCTGCAGACCGGGCCCTCGGACGACACCACGACGGGGCGGACCGACGCCTTCACGCTGTCCTACTCCGAGTTCGATCCCGGCGAGGAGGGGCTGCGAGAGACGCTCACCTCGACGGGCAACGGTTACCTCTGCACGCGCGGCGCGGCCGAATGGGAGGACGCCGACGGGGTCCACTACCCCGGGACGTACGTCCACGGCCTGTACAACCGCGCGACCACCATGCTCGGCGGCGTCCCGGTGCACAACGAGGACCTGGTCAACCTGCCCAACTGGTTGCCGCTCAAGCTCAGGATCGGCGGGGCGGAGGTGCTCCGGCTCGCAGAAGTGGAGATCCTCGAGTACAGCCACCGAGTGGATCTGCGCTCGGCGCTGATGACCCGCCAGATCCGCTTCCGCGACCGGGAGGGGCGGGAGACCGAGCTGGTGAGCCGGCGCTTCGCGTCCATGGCCAGCATGCACCACGCCTACATGGAGTGGACGATCACGCCGCTGAACTGGTCCGGCCAGGCGGAGGTCGTGAGCGCGCTCGACGGACGCGTCACCAACGACGGCGTACCGCGATACCGTCAACTCGAGAGCGACCACCTCCGGCCGGGCAGCACGGTGTTCCCGCACCCCGAGGTGATGGCGCTGAAGGTGCGCACCCGGCAGTCCGAGGTGAACATCGGTGTCGCGGCACGGACCCTCGTCTCGACCGGCGGTCGGACACGGGACGTGCCCCGCTCCGACTTCCGGACGGCGGACTACATCCAGCAGACCCTCCACGTGGAGCTGGAGCGCGACGTCCCCACCACGATCGAGAAGTCGGTGGCGCTGTTCACCTCGCGTGACCCGGCCACGGGGGACACCCTCCTGCGCGCGTCCCGGTCGGCCGCCCGGTCGCGCCCGTTCGGTGCGGCGTACGCGCACCACCGCGAGTCCTGGGAGCGGTTGTGGCAGGCGTGCGACCTCCACGTGTTCGGCGACGACGAGGCGCAGCACCTGCTGCGGGTGCACATCAGCCACATCCTCCAGACGTGCTCACACAACACCGCCGACCTCGATGCCGGCGTGCCCGCCCGCGGGATCAACGGCGAGGCCTACCGGGGCCACGTGTTCTGGGACGAGTTGTTCGTCTTCCCGTTCCTGACCTTCCGGCTCCCGGCCGTCACCCGCAGCCTGCTCATGTACCGCTACCGGAGACAGTCCGAGGCGCGGGTGGCGGCGGCGACGGCCGGGTACGAGGGGTTCATGTTCCCGTGGCAGAGCGGATCGCTCGGCACGGAGCAGACCCAGGAACTCCACCTCAACCCGATGTCGGGGCGGTGGGACATCGACCTGTCGCACAACCAGCGCCACGTCAGCGCGGCGATCTTCTACAACGTCTGGCAGTACATCACCCTCACCGAGGACACGATGTTCCTCGAGTTCCGGGGTGCGGAGATGATGCTCGGCATCGCGCGGTTCTGGTCGTCCATCGCGCACTACTCACCGGAGCGGCAGCGCTACGAGATCCACGGCGTGATGGGGCCCGACGAGTACCACGAGAAGTACCCGGGCGCGTCCGAGGGCGGGCTGCGCAACAACGCCTACACCAACGTCTTCGTGGCGTGGATCTGCGACATCGCCGCCCACCTGCTCGACCTGCTGCCGGCGCCCCAGGCCGGCGCCGTCCGCGCCCGGCTCGAACTGCGTGACGACGAGATCGAGCGGTGGAAGGACATGAGCCGCAGGATGTTCGTGCCGTTCCACGACGGGATCATCAGCCAGTTCGAGGGGTACGAGGACCTCGACGAGCTGGACTGGAACTCCTACCGTGCCAAATACGGCAACATCCAGCGGCTCGACCGGATCCTCAAGGCCGAGGGCGACACCCCGGACCGGTACAAACTGGCCAAACAGGCCGACGCCGTGATGCTGTTCTTCCTGTTCAGCGACGACGAACTCCGGCGGGTCTTCACCAGACTCGGCTATGGGTTCGCGGACGATGCCGCACAGCGCACCATCGACTACTACGACCAGCGCACGTCACACGGGTCGACCCTGTCCTACATCACGCACGCCGGGGTCCTCGCCCGCTTCGACCCGGACAGTTCCTGGGATCGTTTCAAGGTGGCGCTTGGCAGCGACGTCAACGACATCCAGGGAGGAACGACCCGCGAGGGTATCCACATGGGTGTCATGTCCGGGACGGTCGATCTGATCCAGCGGTTCTACGCGGGGATGCGGGTGGAGAACGGGATGCTGCAGATCCACCCCAACCTGCCCCGGGGTATCGACGGGGTCTCTTTCAACATGACCTACCTGCGGTCCCCGCTCACGGTGACGGTGATGCAGGACAGCGTCACGGTGCAGCACAGAGACGGTGTGATCGACTCGACCCCGGTCCACGTGTGCGTGGCCGGACAGGAGCGCATGGTCGCGGTGGGCGGCGAGGAGACGTTCAGTCTGACGTGACGCCCGGTCAGTCCGACGCGATGCCCGGCCCGGTGGGAGACGCGGCCGGGTACGGCCTCCGGCCCGACGTGACGTCGTGCCGCGCCCGTCGCCGTTCCTCTCTCTCCCGGTGGCGGGCGGCGTGGCGTTCCCTCTCGCGCTCGGTCTCCACGTCGTGGTCGTACGGGTTTCCCCGGAATCGACGGATCGAGTAGACGATGAGGACGAGGCCGATCAGACCGGAGGCGATCAGGCTCCCGCCGGTGCCCCACCCGCCGATGAACCACCAGGCGGGATCGAAGGGCCACCACTGTGGTGCCGGGGGGTGCTGGCCCCAGTAGATCCCGAGTCCGACCAGCCACGCCACGCCGAGCACCGACGCGGTGATCCTCGGCCAGGTCTGCACCCCTCGGGACGCGCCCTCGAGGGCCACCCGCTTGACGGGGTCGACCCGCTTCTCGAACCACTCGTACTGCTGGGAGAGCACGACCATGCCCGCGAAGAGAGTGAGCAGCCCGGGGCCGGGGAGGAACAGAGCGGCGATACCCAGCACGACGAGCGTCCACCCGAGTGTCTCGAGTGCGAGGCGCTTGGCCGCGACGTAACCGAGTCTTCTCACCAGACCATGGTGGCAGAGATCGGCTCACCGGTGCAGTAGCGAGCAACCCGTCCCCGGTCAGGCGACGGCGGTTCCCAGGATCGAGCCGATCCCGTAGGTCGCTGCCATGGCCGCGAGACCACCGAGGAGTAGCCGGCGCACGGCCTTGCCCCGATCCGCGTCTCCCAGACGCGCGGAGACGTATCCCGCGAGCGCCAGACCGACCATGGTGAGCACCGCGATCGTGGGCACTCTCAGGCTGGCGGGGGCGAGGATGGCGAGCAGAGGGATGATCGCCCCGAGGGTGAAGGCGATCGCGGAGGAGACGGCTGCGTGCATCGGGTTGGTCAGTGCCTCCTGATCGATGCCCAGTTCGGCGTCGAGGTGGGCGGAGAGTGGATCGACGGCGTGGAGTTCGGTGGCGACCAGCCGGGCGGTGTCCACACTGAGCCCCTTGGCGGTGTAGAGCCCGACGAGTTCTTCGAACTCGGCCTCGGGCTCGCGGTCGAGTTCGCCGATCTCCTTGGAGATGAGCGCACGTTCCGTATCCCGCTGGGTGCTCACCGACACGTATTCGCCGACGGCCATCGAGAACGCGCCGGCGGACAAGCCGGCGATCCCCGCGACCATCAGGGCGGATCGGTCGGTGGTGGCCGCAGCGACGCCCATCACGAGCCCGGCGGTCGAGAGCAGGCCGTCGTTCGCCCCGAGGACGGCGGCACGAAGCCAGTTGAGTCTGTCGCCGACCGAGGCGTCGTGCGGTTCGACGGCGTCGTGGCGGGTGGAGCGAGGGGTGTCCATGTGTCCACGCTAGGAGTCGGCGCGCGGAGTCACAAGCGTCGAAAGCCTATCCTTACCAGCACTTCTTGCTCCTCGACGCGCTCAGGCCGGGACCGGGGAACCGAACGCCCGGGCCGCTCGGACGCCCGCCTCGAGGTCGACCTCGGGCCAGCCGTCGGGGGAGTGGAGGACGGCCGCCAGGTCCCGGGCGGACAACCGCGCACCGGCCGACAGGAGCGCGTCGACCGCTCCGGTCGCGGGGGCGTCGAGGAGGGTGTCGTCGGCCAGCTCGTCGACGATGTCCCGCACGGCCGTCGCGGTCACCGGGTAGATCTCCGGGTCGAAGCCGTCGTCGGTCGGCTGGTCCAGCCGCCACCACGCGGCCCCGTCCCAGCCGTACAGGAAGCCCAGGTAGAGGCCCTTGGACCGGGCGTGCTCGACCCCGCGTCGCCACCACCCCGGGGCGTCGCCGACGAGGTCCGTCCCGGCCTCTCCGGCACGCCCGCTGCCCTCCGTGAGGGAGAACTCGTGGTGCCAGCCGGCCAGGAGAGAGCGCGCCCCTCGCCGGGCCGGACGAGGGCCATCCACATCCCTTCCGCGCCGACCCAGTGCAGGGCCGAAGGTGTGGGCGGGGAGTGTTCCAGGCCCACCGCGGCGCGCACGGCGGCGTCCACGGCGAGGAGGGAGGCGATGTCGTCGGGCGTCTAGTCCAGGTCCACGGGGAGCAGGGCCATGGGCTCACGGTAGCCGGTGACCGCCACGGCGAGGTGACGATCGCGGTGAACGTCCGGCGACCCCTCGGTGTCCGGCCTCGGTCTTCGTTCGCCGGTCCGGCTGCGGCGACACCTGTCGACTCCTACGGTGTCACCATGGACAGTGTGACCACAGACGACGGCGTTCCCCCCGGGCCACGCCTACCCGGCCTGGTGCAGGCCCTGCTCGCACTCTCGGCCCCCGCGGCCGTCTTCCCGGCCGCCGCCAGGCGGTACGGGGTGCCGTTCAAGCTCGACCTGATGCCCAAGGGCCGGACGGTGGTCGCCGTCGCCGATCCCGCGGACGTCAAGGACGTCTTCGCCGGCTCGCCGTCGGTCTTCCACGCGGGAAAGGGCAACGAACTGCTGCGTCCGCTGTTGGGGGAGCACTCTCTCCTCCTCCAGGACGGCGACGAGCACGCGCGCGCCCGCCGGCTCCTCGCGCCGGCGTTCGGGCGCCGCGAGATCGAGGGGTACCGCTCGCTGGTCGAGGAGGTCACGACCGAGCAGTTGGATCGCTGGCCGCGATCGGGCCGGGTCCGCGCGCACATCCTGTTCAACGAGCTCACGCTCGAGGTGATCCTGCGCGTGGTCTTCGGGGTGACGGACTCGGCCCGTCTCGACCGGATCAGGCCGATCGTGGCGCGGGCGGTGGACGCCGGGCCGGTGGTGATGATCGGAATGGGCATCATGCCGCTGCGCCGGTTCCGGCCGTGGAGCCGACAGGTCCGGGACCTCGCGACGATCCACGCCTTCCTCGGTGAGGAGATCGAGGCGACCCGCCGGGACCCGGCGCTGTCCGGGCGGCGGGATCTGCTGGCGCTGCTGGTGCGGGCGTCCGCCCAGGACGCCCAGGGGTTGTCCGATCAGGAATTGCGCGACCAGCTGATGACCCTGGTGGCCGCCGGACACGAGACCACCGCCACCGCCATGGCGTGGTCGGTGCTCGAGCTGGCCCGGCACCCCGGGATCCAGGACCGCTGTGTGTCCGAGATCGCCGCCGGCGGTACGGAATACCTCGACGCCGTGCTCAAGGAGTCCCTGCGACTGCACCCCGTGGTCCCGATGGTGATGCGGGAGCTGCAGGAGCCCGCCACCGTCGGCGGCCGCACCTACCCGCGGGGGATGACCATCTCGCCGTCGATCATCCTGGCCCACCGCGCGCCGGCCGCCTACCCCGCGCCCAAGGAGTTCGACCCCGGCCGATTCCTCGGCGAAGTCCCGACCCCCACCACCTGGCTGCCCTTCGGCGGCGGCGCCCGCCGGTGCATCGGTGCGTCCTTCGCGATGATGGAGGGCGAGGTGATCCTCCGGCAGGTGTTGGAGCGCTACCGGCTCGACCGCGTGGGCAGTGGCCACGAGTGGCCCAGGGCGCGGAACGTGACGCTGTATCCCTGGCGACGCGCACGGGTGGAGCTGCGACCGAGGTGACGCCGGGTCGCCGCGACGGGCGGTTGATGTGCGTTTCGGTGGAGATTTTCATACCGTAGGAGGGGTGAACGCTTCCCAGTCGCCCTCGCCGCAGGTCGAAGCGCCTCGCGCCTCGGCTCCCCGCATGTACACGTGGATCTCCGAGACCGGCAGGGTGATCGAGCAGGTGAGACTCGTCCGGAAGGGCGACTTCTCCCGCGCCCGGGGGCGGATCGTCTCCGCCGCGCATCCCGAGCACCCGGCGTTCACCCTGGAGTACCAGGTCGAGCTCGGATCGGACCTCGCCCCGTGCCGCGTGCAGCTGACCGTCTCCACCGAGGAGTACGAGCGCACCATCGACCTGGTCCGCGACGACGAGGGTTCCTGGCTGCTGGACGACCCCTCCGACACCCGCTCCCGCGTCGGTGGCGACGGGGTCGTCGACGTGGACGTGACCTACAGCGTGTTCTTCGCCAGCGTCATCAGTCGACGGCTCGGGCTGCACTCGCAGCCGGGATCGGCGGAGGAGCGGGTGCTCTGGGTGGACTCCCTCACCCTCGATGTCAGCGAGGACACGGTCACCTTCTCCAGTGACGACGAGAAGGTCCACGGCATCACGGCCACCGCGGCCACGAGCGCGACCGTCGACTCCGACGGGTTCATCGTCGACGTGACCGGTCTCAGCCGGAGGGTCTGACCTCCAGTCCGGCGGCCCCGGCGGCGCGGAGCTCCGCGATCCAGCCCGGAGCCCCCGGCATCACCGACACCGCCGAGTCCGACCGCGCCGCCGAGTCCGACCGCGCTGCCTGCGCCGCCTCGTAGGCCCGCCGCGCGCGGTGCCCCTCGTCGACCAGCGGCCCGAGCGTCCCCTCGTCGGCCAGCGCGTCACGGGCGGACATCAGGTCGGCCAGGCACTCATCGAGCACTGCCACGAGCGCGTGCCGGTTGGGTTCGCAGATCGCCCTGACGAGGTCCGGCGCGGTCCCCGCCACCCGGGTGCCGTCGCGGAACGATCCCGCGGCAAGGGTCAGGGCCAGGTCGCCGCCCCGCGCGCCCGCCGCGGCCACGGCCTCGGCCACCACGTGCCCCAGATGCGAGATCCTCGCCACGGCCACGTCGTGGTCGGCCGAGGTGGACGAGACCACCCGGGAACCGCAGTCCGCGGCCATTCTGGCCACCCGGGACCACGTGAGGGGATCGGCATCGTCGTCCGCGGCCACGAGCCAGGTCGCCCCACGGAACAGGTCCGGGTTGGTGGCCGCCCAGCCGGAGTCCGCGGTCCCCGCCATGGGATGCCCACCCACGAAGCGCGCGCCCAACCCCCGCTCGCGCACCGCGTCCAGGACCGGTCGTTTAACGCTGATCACGTCCGTCAGAGCGATCCCGGGGGCGTGCTCGGCCACCGCGTCGAGAACCGCACCGAGGGCGGGGAGGGGGACGCCGACGACGACGAGGGCGTCCGTCTGCGCGGCCCGGCGGAGCGTGTCGGCCAGATCCGTCGAGACGTGGAAGCCGGCCGCCGTCGCCGCCTCCGCGCCGGGGGTCGAGCGATTCCACCCGAACGCCCGATCCGGGCCCAGGACCCGCAGCAACGAACCGCCGATCAGGCCCGCCCCGAGCACGCACACGTCCGTCACCGCCGCCACCTGACAAGGTTCTCACAGCCGACTACGGTTGGGCCCATGGCCAGCACCTCCGACCGAAGTACCCGCGACAGCGACAGCAACGACGACGCCGTCACCGGTTCCGCTCTCGGGGTGTTGCAGGCGGGCGGTTCGTGGCAGATCACCAGACTCGATGATTCCGCGCTCACCAGTCTCGACGACGCCGCGCGGCAGGTTCGTTCCCTGCGCACCGAGGGTGCGTCGTTCGGTCTCGTCGACGTCGATCACGAGTTCTTCGTGATCCTGCGCCCCGGCCCGTCCGGGATGCGCCTCATGCTCTCCGATGCGACCGCGTCCCTGGACTACGACCTCGCGGCCGACGTGCTCGACGAGCTCAACGTGGACCTTCCGGACGAGGATCTCGAGGACGCCGACCCCTGGGGCGAGGGTGACATGGCGATCCTCGAGGACGTGGGGTTGCCACCGGGGGTGCTGGAGATCATCGTGTCCGAGACCGACCTCTACGCCGACGAGCAGCTGCAGTCGCTCGCCGAGCGGATGGGCTTCGGTGAGGAGCTCGAGCGGCACCTGCCCGACTCGTGAGGCGGTCATGCTCGTGAGGCGGTCATCCCTGTGACCGCGCCCATGTCACCGACGTCCCCCCGGTCCGAGGACGAGCGGTTGGTACGGCGGGCCCTGGCGGTCGCCGGTGACACCCCCGAGGGTGATGTGCCGGTCGGCGCGCTCGTGGTGGGTCCGGACGGCCGGGAGCTGGCCGCCGCCACCAACCGGCGCGAGGCCGACGGAGACCCCTTCGCCCACGCCGAGATCCTGGCCCTGCGCGAGGCGGCCCGGGTGCTGGGTGACGGGTGGCGCCTGGAGGACTGCACCCTCGTCGTGACCCTCGAGCCGTGCACGATGTGCGCGGGAGCCGCGGTCGCGGCGCGGGTGGGCCGCGTCGTCTTCGGCGCGTGGGAGCCCCGCACCGGGGCCTGCGGATCGCTCTGGGACGTGGTCCGCGACCGCCGGCTCGTCCACCGCCCCGAGGTCCGCGGCGGGGTCCTCGAGACCGAGTGCGCCGCGCTGCTGGAACAGTTCTTCCGCGCTCGGCGGTAGCGGCGCCCCCGTACGGCGGTGACGGGATCGTGACCATGGTCCGGTGGAGGCCCGGCGCACATCTCCGTACGGTGGATCGGGAGAGGCGCCGGGCACCGGCGCCGCGATCGAGAGGAGCACCACATGGGTGTGGGAGACAAGTTCTCGAACAAGGCCGAGGAGCTCGGCGGCCGCGCCAAGGAGTCGGCCGGCGCCGCGACCGGCGACCGTGACCTCCAGGCCGAGGGCCAGGCGGACCAGGGCAAGGCCGGCATCAAGCAGGGTGCCGAGAAGCTCAAGGACAAGGCCAACGAGGCCGCGAGCAAGCTCACGGGTAACGACAAGGCCTGACGGTGGCGAGGTCTGACAGGGTTCAGGCCTGAGTCGCCCCTCGAGCAGGCGATTTCCGCCTGCGGCCACTCGTGAAGTAGCCTGATCGGCGGTGGCGTGTCCGAGCGGCCGAAGGTGCAGCACTCGAAATGCTGTGTTGGGTAACCCCCAACCGTGGGTTCAAATCCCACCGCCACCGCCACGGGGAGAGTCCCGGAACTCACTGGAGTTCCGGGACTCGACTCATTTCCGCCCTTGCTATTCCGCGTCGTCATCCGGGGCGACGTCGGCGACGAAGTCCGGCAGGGCGGCGACCGCGCGCAGCGTGGTCAGCGCCGAGTCGATCACGGTTGCCTGGGGCAGCCCGGACTCCTCGCCCAGCAGCGCCAGTTCCTCTACGCCGGCCAACCAGGCGCGGGTGAGCACCAGAGCCATGGGGCCGGGTCGGTCCACCCCGATGCTGTGGAGGATGCGCAGGCTGATGGTGCGGTGCATGCCGTCGACGACCTGCTCGAGGACCGGGTCGACCGACCTGCCCGATCTCAGGACCGCCACGTAGTTGTCGCGGCGCCGCTGGATGTAGCGCACCAGTGCGGTGATGATCGCTCTGGTGCGGTCCTCCGCGCTGGTGCCCTCCGGGACCTCGGTCAGGGACAGGACGTGGTCGGCCGCCGCGTTGACCACCGCCGTGAGGTAGTGGAGCTTGGTCGGGAAGTAGTGGAACAGCAGACTGCGCGAGACGCCGGCCCGCTCGGCGACATCGTCCATCGAGAGCGAGTGGAACGGGACCGTCTCCAGAAGCCGCACCCCCAGGATCACCAGTTGATCGTGGCGCTCGCGCCGGGAGAGCCGTCGGCCGCTCGTGCCGGGCATCGCTCACCTCGTCGTCGTCGATTGCTGCGGTCGTCGATCCCCCCATCGTAGGGCCACGGACGGCCCCCCGGACCGTCGTGCCACGATGGGACCCATGTCGGTTCACACGCCACCCACCCCGCGCGCGACCACCTTCGACGTGCGTTCGCGGATGGCCCTCGACGGCACCGCGGGGGGCCGCACCGGCGTCATCCGCACACCGCACGGCGACATCGCCACCCCGGCGTTCATCCCCGTCGGCACCAAGGCGACGGTCAAGACCCTCACCCCTGAGCAGGTCCGCTCGACCGGCGCGCAGGCCGTCCTGGCCAACGCCTATCACCTGTACCTGCAGCCCGGCCACGACGTGGTGGACGCGGCCGGCGGGCTGGCGGAGTTCATGCGCTGGCCCGGGCCGACCTACACCGACTCCGGGGGATTCCAGGTGATGAGCCTGGGTGTGGGGTTCAAGAAGGTGATCGAGATGTCGGCCGGCGCGGCGAAGGCCCCGGACGACTCCGCCACCAACAAGGGCCAGGGAAGGCTCGCGAAGGTCGACGAGGACGGCGTCACCTTCACCTCGCACCTCGACGGCTCCGCGCACCGCTTCTCCCCTGAGGTCTCGATGCGGATCCAGCACGGCCTGGGAGCCGACATCCTGTTCGCCTTCGACGAGCTCACCACGCTCATGAACACCCGCGAGTACCAGGAGAGGTCGGTCGAGCGCACGCGGCGCTGGGCGCAGCGGTGCCTCGACGAACACGAGCGCCTGTCAGTGGAACGGACCCACCGTCCCGGCCAGTCGCTGTGGGGCGTGGTCCAGGGTGCGCAGTTCGAGGACCTGCGGCGACAGGCGGTGCGCGGGCTCGTGGAGATGAGCGACCGCGCCGAGGACCGGGGACGGCGCGGGTTCGGAGGCTACGGGATCGGTGGCGCGCTGGAGAAGGAGAACCTCGGCACCATCGTGGGCTGGTGCACCGAGGAGCTCCCCGAGGACCGGCCGCGCCACCTGCTGGGGATCAGCGAGCCCGACGACATCTTCACGGCCGTGGAGAACGGGGCCGACACCTTCGACTGCGTCGCGCCCACCCGGCTCGCCCGTCACGGCGGGATCTACACGCTGAACGGCCGGGTCAACATCACCCGCGCCCAGTTCCGGCACGACCACACCCCGCTCGACCCCGAGGGGCCGTCCGAGGTCTCGCGCGACTACAGCCGCGCGTACCTGCACCACCTGTTCAAGGCCAAGGAGTTCCTCGGGTCGACCCTGCTCACGATGCACAACCTGGCGTTCGTGGTGCGACTGGTCGACGAGGTGCGCGCCGCGATGGACGCCGGGCCCGACGAGTACCTGGCGTACAAGGCGGAGTTCCTGGGGCGGTACTACTCGGCGTAGCACCGCCCGCGCCTTACCCGGTCGGCGTCCGCCGGGCCCGTGCGCGCCTTCCTCGGGGGACGTCCCGCGGGGCCCGTCCGCGCCGATGACGTACGCGCCCTCTTCGGCTTATGCGGCCCCCCTGTCAGCCGCCGGAAGGGGTGCGCGCCGTCTCTGGACCATTCCGGACGCGCACCTCGGGTGAGGCGTCAGTGTCGGTCGCAGTCGCGCAGTCGCGCAGTCGCGCAGTCGCGCAGATGCGTGGAAAGCTGTCGGCATGGACCTTGGCGAGACTCTGGACGAGATCGATGCGATATACGTGTTTGGGACGCCTTTCGG
>NZ_AOSR01000053.1:0-82129 GCF_000349585.1 Dietzia sp. UCD-THP | reverse complement strand
TCAGCGTCAAGCGAACCCGAGATGCCCTCGAGCGAACCGGTAAGCGGGCTCTCAGCACCGGTCGAGCCGACGAAGAGGTCGAGACCCAGGTCGACTGAACCACCGAGGAGGCCGGTTCCGAGGTTGAGGTCCAGCAGTTCACTCTGCGCGTTGGCGACACCCGGCATGGTGCCGAGCGCGAGTCCGGAGGCCGCGATGACGGCGATCATCCGCTTGGAGTTCTTCATAGGAATTGCCTTCCTGTTGTTGGTGACGACCCAGCGACCCGGGTTCTCCCCCTCGTCGCCCGGTACGGCGCTCAGCCCAGGGGCCGCTCACCGTCGGATCGTGTCATCACCCTATCGAGCAATTTTCTGGACTTGTTACAAGAAGTCTCGTTCAGGCACAGCTAATACCCAGCCATGCGCGGGCGGGACCACGGCGGGATTCGGGCAATGAGTGCTGCTAAAGACACCACAGCGCCCCACTACCTCGACTTATGTGAACCTTAATAAGTGAGTTTCGACTTATACATCTCCGGCACGCCGCTCATTTAGTGACGTTGATCACTTTTCACCTTCGATTGCCTGACTCGCCGTCAACACGTGGCCCAGAGGGCCAAGACGTGGCTAAATGTGAGGTTGACCTCGTGTAAATCCGTCCCCGACCCAGGAGCGATATGACACCCCACAGCAGCGGCGTTCAGTTCCCCGCCGACTCATCCGGCAACCGCTCGTCCGGACGGCTGGCCAAACAGGTCGTCGCCGACGCACTCGCCACCGTGGACCCGGCAGCGGGCGAGCGGGTCCACCGGATCAAGGACTGGCGTAAGGGGTACATCCAACCCTTCACGGAACTGGTCAGTGTCGGCGTCGCCGATGCGGCCGCCTGGGACGGGGTCGCCCGGGCCGCCCTCGACTCACTCCAGACCAGGATGGTGGGCGTTCACGAGGTCGACGGCGAGGCCGTCGAGACCCCGATGAAGGACTACCTCGCCGTCGTCGCGCCCCGATCCACCCCGGGGACCGAGACGGTTCAGGGCACGGCAACCCCCGCCACGGAGCTGTCCATCCCTTACCGCGGCGAGGAACTGACCGGCGCTATGCTCCGAGCCCGGCTGGACAGATGGGTGGACGCCGGGGTGATCGAGCCGAGCTGCGCGGACGCTCTCAGGGTGGTGCAGGACAACCCTGAATGGCTCTCCCTGCCGGGTCGCGCGATGCTCGTGCTCGGCCTGGGGTCCGAGATGGGGCCCGCCGCCCGGTTGCTTCGGTGGGGCGCCGACATCCTGGGCGTGGACCTCCCCTCCAGCCCGGTGTGGGACCGGTTCCGGGGGGCGGCCTCGGAGTTCGCGGGACGGATCCATTTCCCCACCGACGAGAACGGTCGGCCGGGCATCGACCTGCTCACCCAACTGCCGGAACTCGCCGCGTGGGCCCGGGCAGCCGCACCGGCCCCGCTCACGGTGGGCAGCTACTTCTACGCAGACGGCGGGACCCACGTCCAGCTCTCCTCCGCGGCCGACGCCCTCGTCGTCGACCTGCTGCAGGACGGGACCGCCGACGCCCTGGCCTACCTGGCCACCCCCATGGACACCTTCGTGGTGCCCGCCGACGTCCGGCAGGCCTCGGACGCGGCACTGCGGGCACGCAAGGTCACGGACATCAAGAGGATCGTCGGCGCCCTGACCGGCCAGAAGGTCTTCCACCGGAACTACGAGAAGGGCAGCGGGCCCGCGGTGCACGACGCCCTGGTGCCCCAGCAGGGCCCCAACTACACGCTGGCCAAACGGGTCCAACGGTGGCGCGCCACCACCGCGTTCGCGGACGGGCACACCGTCTCCGTCAACGTGGCCCCCGCCACCGACACCCGGTCGGTCACCAAGAACAAGATCCTCGCGGCGACCTACAAGGGGGCGCACGCGTTCGGCATCGAGATCTTCGAACCGGCCACCTCGTCCGCGTTGCTCGCGGCACTGCTGGTCCACGATCTCAACGTCGGCCGGCCGGACGTCGGGGTGCAGTGGGAGCACGAGTCGCACGGGGCCGCCTCGGGAGGTCTGTGGCGTCAGCCCTACCTGCCCCGTACCGCGCTGCCGGTGGCCGCGCTGCTCGGTACCGTCAAGAGGTAGGAACATGCCACGGGTCGGCCTTCCGGCCCGCGCCCACGGTGCCGACAGTTAGGACCCCGCCATGCCGAACCCGTTCTCCAAGAGCTGGAACTACCTCAAGGCCTCGCTAGACAAGAAGGTCGACGACAACGCGGACCCCAAGGTCCTCGTCCGCCAGGCCATGGACAACGCCCGCCAGCAACACAAGGCGGTGACCGACCAGGCGGCCTCGGTGATCGGCAACGCCAAACAGCTCGAGATCGCGATGGGCACCAAGTCCCGGCAGCTCGACGAGGTGCAGGGCCAGATCCGTCAGACCCTCCAGGTGGCCGAATCGGCCCGGGCGGAGGGGGACACGGCCCGCGCCGGCCAGTTCGACGCGCAGGCCGAGCAGCTCGCCTCGAAGATGGTCACGCTGGAACAGGACCTGGAGAACACCAAGCAGCTGCACGGGCAGGCGGTCCAGGCCGCCGAGCAGGCCAAGCAGGCGGTCAAGGAGTCCGACCAGAGACTGCGGGAGACGCTCGCGCAGGAGGACCAGCTGCTCCTCCAGGCCACGCAGGCGGAGATGCAGCACCGCACCGTCGAGTCCGTGTCCTCGCTGGAGGGCGTCGGCGGTGGCAACTCACCGACATTCGA
The DNA here is from genome assembly GCF_000349585.1 of Dietzia sp. UCD-THP. NCBI lineage: Bacteria > Bacillati > Actinomycetota > Actinomycetes > Mycobacteriales > Dietziaceae > Dietzia > Dietzia sp. UCD-THP. The sequence continues at coordinate 79,401 of NZ_AOSR01000053.1, read as the reverse complement.
CGAGATCCGGGCCAAGATCGAGGGCCGCTACACCACGGCGCTGGGCAAGCAGGAACTCGCGGAGGCCACGGGTGCACCGTCCTCCGCGCAACTCGACGCCGCCGCGTTCACCCGCGAGTCGGAAGGGAAGAGCAAGCTCGAGCAGATCCGGGCGTCCATGGGCCTGAACAGCGGCGGGACCGCCGTCGAGGGAGCCGGGGCGGCCGGCGCGACGGACCGTCAGCTGACCGAGGGTGCAGGGGCCGACGGTTCCGCGGGCGCCACCGGCGCCACGGACGCCGCGACGCCCGGCGAACAGACGGAACCCTCGGGACCCACCCCGCAGGACGCGGGGACCCCGGAGCCGGGCCCCTCCGACCTCTCCGGCGGGCCGACCCTCCCCCGCGACACGAGGGACTGACCCGTTCGCGCTCGTCTTCGGCAGCGATGAGTCCGGGGCGATCTCTGCTGGTCCCACGCGGCCGTGCGCGATAATCTGGCGGTCGGCGTCGCGGTGAGCCCGTCCCCGGCGCCGGCCTGATCACCAGGAGACGCCATGCCCACCACACCCACGCCCTCCGGCCGTCTCTCCGAGTCGGGAGCGGTCGTGTTCTCCCGCCGCCTGCCCCGGTCCCGTGCGGAAGCGTGGGCCGCAGTGACGGACCCGACGCGCACCGCCCGGTGGATCGGGCCGTGGTCGGGCGACCCGGCGTCCGGCACCGTCCAGCTCACCATGACCGCCGAGGAGGGTGACCCCGTCGACGGGGTCGAGGTGGTCACCTGCGACGCGCCGGGGTTCCTGGTGGTGCGGACCGGACCGGGCGGGTGGTTGCTCACCGTGAGAATCGAGGGCGACGACGAGGGCAGCGGCAAGGGCAGCGTCGAGGCCGTCATCTCCCTGGAGCAGGACATCGCGGACCCCGAGTCCGCCGCGTCCATCGGTCCCGGGTGGGACTACTACCTGGATCGCCTGGTCGAAGCGGAGGCGGGACGGGATCCGGACGCCCTGCGCTTCGAACCCGACTACTACCCCGGCCTCGCGCAGTACTACCGGGACCTGGTGGGCGGCTGAGCGGCCCGCGCCGCCTCGCTGGGCGTCACACCTCGCTCCGCTCCATCCCATTTCTCCCACCCCCGTCTCTTCTCCCACCCCCGTCTCGACCCCACCTCCCTTGCCACCGCTGACGCCGCTGACGCCGCTGCCCCCGTAGCCCCGGCCGCTCTGACCGCCCCGGCCGCGATATGGGCATCTGTCGTGGTCAGAGCGCCGTGTCGTACCCCGTTGCTAGTGTTTCCCTATCGAACACACAAGCGATTACTTGGCTCCCGGGATTATCTGGTTGCAGGGAAGGGGAGGCGGATGTCGGCAGAACACGGTTCGGGGATCGCAGCGGCCGGGCTGGCCGCCCTCGATGCTCTCCGCGCCGAGAACCGCGCTGCCGCAGCCCGCCTGCAGGCCTGTCACGATCTCCTCGCATTGTGCGAGGAGGAGCAGTTCGCCCGCGATGTCGAGGCCGGCTACTACGACCCCGATGGGCCTCCGCGTCCGCGCGACCACGCCGTGCTGGACCCCTTCGACGTCGCCTGCGCGGAACTGGTCGCCACCTACGGCGTTCATCACCACCGTGCGTCGGCGATGCTCACACTGGCCCGGGACCTCGTCATGGGGTTCCCCGGGATCGTCGAGGCCATGAGGTCCGGCCTCCTGGACGAGCGCACGGCGGGAATGCTCGTCAGACAGATGCGGACGGTCGACCCCTCCGTGCTGGACGCCGTGCACCGGCTGGTCGTGGACTGGCTGCTGGGCTCCATCGAATCCGGCGAGCGGCCCGGCCGCTCCGCGATTCTGGCCAAGACCGACAGCATCATCGCGGCCTTCGACCCGGAGGGGGTCCTGGCCCGGTGTGCCGCCGCGGCGCGTGAGCGTCGGGTCAGCGTTCGTCGCGGGGTGGACGGCATGGCCGAGCTCCGTGCGCACCTCACCTCGATCGAGGCCACCGCGGTCCACGACGCGCTGGAGCACACCGCCGGGGAGCGGCTCGACCGCGAGAAGCAGGCCAGGATCGACGCCGTCCGCAACGGCACCGGGCCTGCGTACGATCCGCACGCCCGCTCACGCCAGCAACACCGGGCGGACGCCCTCGTCGACGCGATCCTCGGCACCGGCGACTGCGATGACACCGGCGACAGCGCCGACACCGGCGAGTGCGCTCCCGCCGGTGGCTCCGGTGACTCCGCGCGGGCTTCTGCGCCGCAGATCAGACCGATCATCACCATCCTGGCCCCTCGCGGTCCGGGCGATGAGCCGGAGGTGTACGTCCCGCGAGGCGGGCCCGCGTCGATCGACGCGCTGATCGCTCTGCTCGCCCGCAGCGTCGGAGCCCATATCTCCCTTCCCGATCCCGAAGCCGGGTCCGCGGACTCGATTGACGGTGCGCGCCGCTACCGGATCAGCGCCGAGCTGGCCCGCCGGATCCGGTTACGCGACGGCACCTGCCGCCACCCCGGATGTTCGGTCCCCGCCGAGGACTGCGACGTGGACCATGTCGTTCCCTTTGACCACTCCGACCCCGGCGGTGGCGGACAGACCGTCGAGGCCAATCTCATGTGCCTCTGCCGGCGGCACCACAGGTTCAAGACCTTTCACACCTGGTATTACCAACTCCTGCGGGACGGAACGCTGACCATCATCACGGAGAGTGGCCATACCATCACCACTCTCCCCGACGGCCCCCTGGCGAAATGGCGGGACCTGACCCGCAACGGGTCCGAGCCGCTTCCGGGGCCCGGTTCCGCGGAGCGACCATGGCTCCGGCCCCGGCCTCTCAGCACGCACTGGTACAGGCGCGCGTGCCGCATAGCTGCCCAGCGCCTCGAGAACACCGCCGCAGCGCGAAGCGGCGGGCTGGTGGGTGACGACCACGACCCCCCGCCCTTCTGACGCCACGGCGTGAACGCCCGCGGCCGGCCCGGGTCAGCGGTGCTTGAGCAGAACCGCGCGGATCCCCTCGTGGAATCCATCGCGCAGCCGAACCCGCTGCGCCTCGGTCAAGGTGAACTCGTTGAGCATCTGACACGCGAACTGCAGCAGCGGGCGGTCCACCGCGGGCGGGAGCACTCCCCCGGAGAGCAGGTGGGCCTGGTCGCGCTGCTCCTCGGTGGCGGCCTGTTCGTACCACCAGGTCGCGTACTGCTGACCCACGTCGAACGGTGTCTGCTCTCCGGACGAGGTCCACACCTCCTCCGACAGGGGAACGAACTTCGAGCGCAGCGGGCGGCGGTGGGGCGCCATCATCGACGGGCTCGGACGCGAGGACCCGTTGGACTGGGGGTCCGGCGTCGAGGCCTCCGCCTGGGACCGGTCCGGGGACGACGGTGGGGACTGGTCTTCCCCGGCCTCGGTTCCGGGTGCCGTGTCCTCCGGCTTCGACCCGGCGCCCGCCCTCGCCCCGCGCTCGGCGATCGCCGCGCAGTCCTGTGCGTCGGCCGCCTGCTCCTCGGCATCGGCAGCCCGTTCCTCGTCGGCGATCGTCAGGCGTGTCTCATCGGCCACCGAGGTGGCGGACGCGCGGTCGGGTCGCAGATCCACCTCGACCATCCCCACCGATTCCTCGCCCTCCGGCTCGCTGCCGTCATCACCCGGCGTGGTGGGACGCTCGGACGAGGGCCGGACCTTCGGAGGGATCGGCCCCTCCAGAACCCTGATCTGCATGGCGTCGTGGAAATCCGTGCGCGGATCCAGCACCAGCGTGGTGTCGCAGGCGTGTCGCAACGCGGAGGAGATGGAATCCCACCCGAAGCCCACCAGATGCATCCGGACTCCGGCGTCAACGGCGACCCGAACGCCGGGGATCATGTCGGCATCACCGGTGACCAGCACCATGTCCGAACACTGGCCCTTGTAGGCGGCCTGGATCATGTCCGCGACCAGAAGTGTGTCGACGGCTTTCTGGGTGCGCCGCTCGCCCCACTCGATCAGTTGGCCCGCGCGCAGCTGCACGCCCTCGATAACTCGGAGCGTGCGCTGGTACCGGTGCGGGCCGGAATCCGGAATCCCGTCGTACCAGTTCTGCCGTTGCACCGGCTGGTCCACGAGACCGTGGGCCACCTGATCTAAACGGTGGACGACCGTGGCCAGGGATATCTCCAACTGGCCACGGGCACCCTCCTCCCACGAGTTGTAGAAGCTTGCCAATAGATACGAGGTATCCACGAGGACCAGAGTCCGTTCGAGCATGATGATCACTACCTATCACTATGTAAACGTCGGACTTCCAGCATGCCGCAGGGCGGAAGACCCCGCAGGGGCCGCCACCGATCACAGGAGGACTCCCACCATGTCGAGCCCCACCGCCACACCGCCCGAGTTGACCGGAAAGGTCGTGCTGGTCACCGGCGCCGCCCGCGGGCAGGGACGGGCCCACTGCGAGGCGTTCGCAGCCGCCGGATGCGACGTGATAGCCGTGGACCTGTGCCGTGATATCGAGACGGTCCCCTATCCGATGGCAGGTCCGGAGGACCTGCGGGGGACCGCGGAGTCGGTGCGGGCGCTGGGTCGGAGGTGCGTGACCGCCGAGGTCGACGTCCGCGACCTCCAAGGGATGCGCGATGCCGTCGGGGCAGGGGTGGACGAGCTGGGCGGACTCGACTTCGTGGTGGCCAACGCCGGCGTCTCCCCCGAGCCCGCCGCCTCCTGGGAACGCTCCGAGGAAGAGTGGGACACCACTCTGGACATCAACCTCAAGGGCACCTGGGTCACCACGACGGCCGCGATCCCCCACATCCTGGCCACCGGCCGGGGCGGGTGCGTCGTGATCATCAGTTCCATGGTCGGCCTCCGCGGCGCGCCGTTCACCTCCAGCTACACGACGTCCAAATGGGCGGTCCGGGGGCTGGCCAAGTCACTGGCGGGCGAACTCGGCTTCTCGGGCGTGCGATGCAACTCCCTCCACCCCGGCAACGTCCGCACCCCCATGATCGAGAACCCGTCGATGATCGCGATGATGACCGGGGGCGAGGGCACCACGCTCGAGGACGCCGCCGAGACCTTCAGCGGGATGAACCAGTTGCCCGAACCATGGGTGGAGGCGTCCGCGATCTCGTCGATGGCCGTCTACCTCTGCAGCGCCGCGGGAGCGGGCATCACCGGCGCCTCCATTCCCATCGACCTCGGCGGCAGCGAGAAATTCGGGCTCTGACGTACCGGAACGCGCTACGCCCCGGAACGCACGGCGGCCCGCCTCCCGGATGAGAGGCGGGCCGGTGCGGTGCGCCGAGGCGCTGGGCCGGGATGAGTACCCGGCGGCGTCCGATCAGGCGGACGGGGTGGGCGACACCGGGCGGGGGACGCTGACGGTCGATCCGGTGGCGGTCCACACCAGGGTCCAGAAGATGTCGACGATGGGCTGGATGGCCTGCAGGAAGATGTCGTTGGCGCTGCTCATGATGTGTCCCCTTGTATGTCGTACTTCGAGCGTACTGGCGTAGCTGGCGGTCTCGTGTGCCGCCAGCCGGGCTCAAGGGACAACCTCGAACCGGCCGCGGCGCGTGACAACCCGTATGTCGTCGCGAACGCGTCCGACGTTACACAACCGTGACAAATGATGTCGCATCGTTGCGCTCCACCGCTGGCCAGAGCGTCGTACCTTTGTCCGCAACGGCGACCCCGTGGCCCCGATCAAGCGCCCTTGCCACCGTTCTGTTAACGCTCGGCCGCCGTCTCGCCGCGGCCCCGCGGCAGAGCGAGGCCCGAGGATCGGTGTGATTCACCCGACGTAACCCTACCTACGCGACCGTAACCTACGGTACCGTAGGTTCATGGCTATCACGGACATCCCGGAATTCGCACACCTCACCAAGGCGGATATCGAGGCCCTCGGCGAGGAACTCGAGCAGATCCGCCAGGACATCATCGGCTCCCTCGGCGAGCGGGACGCGACCTACATCCGCAACACCATCCGCTTCCAGCGCGCCCTCGAGGTGGGATCTCGCGCGTTGCTGATGGTCGGCTCGCGTAATCGCACCGCATGGGCCATTGGCGCCGGCGCGCTCGGGCTGTCGAAGATCATCGAGAACATGGAGCTCGGGCACAACATCATGCACGGGCAGTGGGACTGGATGAACGACCCCGAGGTGCACTCCACCACGTGGGAGTGGGACATCGTGGGCACGTCCGAGCACTGGAAGCAGACCCACAACTACATCCACCACAAGTACACCAACATCGTCGGCCTGGACGACGACGTCGGATACGGTGTGCTCCGCGTGACGCGCGACCAGCGCTGGCACCCGTACTTCTACGGGAACCTCGTCTACAACGCGGCCCTGGCACTGCTGTTCCAGTGGGGTGTCGGTATCCAGCACCTCGAGCTGGGCAGGGTCGCCAAGGGGCGTGACGACCGCCCCGAGACGATGAACAAGCTCCGCGTGTTCGCGCGGAAGGCAGGACGCCAGCTCGCGAAGGACTACGTGTTCTACCCGGCACTCTCGCGCAAGGGGTGGAAGTCCACGTTGACGGCCAACCTCGCCGCCAACGGCATCCGCAACGTGTGGACCAACGCGGTGATCTTCTGCGGGCACTTCCCCGACGGCGCCGAGAAGTTCACCAAGAAGGACGTGGAGAACGAGACGCGGGCGGAGTGGTACCTGCGGCAGATGCTGGGTTCCGCCAACCTCACCGGCGGGCCGGTGATCGACTTCCTCTCGGGCAACCTGTCGTATCAAATCGAGCACCACATCTACCCCGACATGTCCTCCAATCGACTGGCCGAGGCGTCGGTCCGCGTCCGCGAGGTGTGCCGCAAGTACGACCTGCCGTACGTGGCGGGCCCGCTGCCGGTGCAGTACTTCAAGGCGTGGCGGACCATCGCCAAGATGTCGCTGCCCGACCACATGCTGCGCCGCACGGCCGACGACGCCCCGGAAACGCACTCCGAGCGCATGTTCGCCGACCTGCCCAAACCCCTTCCCGCACAGGAGGAGGGCCAGCGGGCCGGCCTGCAGACCGCGCTCAAGTACGCGTCCAGGCGTCGCGCCCGGAAGCTCGCCTCCGCGGCCTGACCTGCCCGACTACTCCTCAGACGCCCCGTCACCCAAACCGGTGGCGGGGCGTGCCGTTATTTCGATCCAGGATCGGGATCCCGGCGATAGGCTGACCCTCTAGTCGGACCACCCGCGCTACAGCGGTCGAGCCGAGGGACTGTGAATCACGACGACGGGAGCCACTATGGAGGACCGGCGCATGCTGATCGCCGATTCGGCGATCGAGGTGGTGGCCAGGGACGGCGTCCGCGCGCTGACCCACCGCGCCGTCGACTCCGAGGCCGGACTGCCCTCGGGTTCCACCTCCTACTACTGCCGCACCCGTGCGCAGCTCCTCTCCCTCACCGTCGACCGCCTCACCTCGCTCCTGCGTGGATTCGTCGAGGTCTCCGGGATCCAGGAGCTCGCCTCCTCCGACGCGGACGACGTCCTGTCGACGCTCACGCGGATGATCGAGGGACTCCTCGCCGACTACCGCGGCGAACTGGCAGCCCGCTCCGCACTCATCATGGAGCTCACCGGCAAGGACGACACCACCGATCTCGTGGCCGCCCTGCTCGACCCGAGCGACCTCACCGGGGCCCTCGACGCGGCCGGACTGCGAGACCCCGCCGCCGCATCCCTGGACCTCCTCGCGGTGTACGAGGGACTGCTCTGGGAGCGTACGGTCGGCCGTCTCGCCGACGCCGAGATCGACCGCGAGCACGACGCCGACCTCCTCGGGTCCGCGCTCTCGCGCCACGAGCACCGCGGCGGACGCCTCTTCGGCCTGCTGCGCTGACCCCTGCCGCTTGCGGCACACTCCGCCACCACCACACGCACGCCCAAACGCGGCTCCCCTCTGCCCTCAGCCCGCACTGCCTCGCACCCTGACTTAGGTTCACCTTGCTTGCTACTTAAGGTTCTCACAGTCTAGAGTTCCCGCCCAGAAGCGCCATGACATGTCAGTCAACTGTCGAGACTGCGGGATTTGCGCCTCTCTCACCCCTCCGACCGACCGTGTGCACCTGCGACGAGAATCGCTGTGCTGGTCCATGTTTCCGCTGTTTAGTTGAACAGATCGGCTGTGCGTCTTGAATCGAGCGGGGCCGATCGCCGGTCCGCGGCGGTTTCGGACCGTGCCCGGGCGAGGCGGCGAGGCGAGCTGAGGCAACGAATTAATCAGTTTGTTTTGACAAACTCTGTTGATGTGCCATAGTGATTCTCGTCACTGATTCACACCGAATCGGACGCCCCCTCCCCTCGGGTCGACCGACCCCCGCACCAAAGGACGGTTCATCATGAGCCAGGTTGCTGCATACTTCTTCACCCTCTACGCCCTCGCCGGCGACCGCTTCCAGGACCGCAAGGACCGCGGCGCTACGGCCGTTGAGTACGGCCTGATGGTCGGGCTGATCGCGGTTGTAATCATCGCCGCTGTGGGCTTCTTAGGCGAGGATCTCAACGGGCTGTTCGAGCAGGTCGTCACGGCGCTCCCCGGCGGCAACGGCTAAGAACCACGAGTTCGGTTCCGGCGCGGCGCCCTCCCCGGGCGCTGCGCCGGAGCCGTCTCAACTCCCCCCTCACCCTCACCCCTCACCCCTCACGAGGACCGTCATGACCAGATCGCTCCCCGACCGCGGAGCCGCGGCCCTGGAGTTCGCTCTGGTCGTGCCGGTCCTCCTCGCTCTCGTCCTCGGAATCATCGAGTTCGGCCGCGCCTACAACATCCAGACCACGCTCTCCAACGCCGCGCGCGACGGGGTGCGGGTGATGGCGCTTGAGAACAGCGTCACTGCGGCGCGGACCGCTACTAGGAACTCCGCCAACACGCTGGACCTCACCCGGGCGACGATCAGCGTCACCCCCACCAGCTGTGCGGGCACCGCAACCACGCCGCCCGGTACGGCCACGGTCACCATCACCTACCCGCTCGAACTTCTTTCCGGGTTCCTCCCGATCGACGACTTCACCCTGACCGGCAGGGGGACCATGCGATGCAACGGCTGAAGGATGACCGCGGGGCGGTCAGCGTGATGGTCGCGCTCCTGATGATCCCCTTGATCGGCTTCGCCGCCATCTCCATCGACATCGCCTCCGTCCACTCCGAGCGTCAGCAGCTCCAGACGGGCGCCGACGCCGCAGCCCTGGCGATCGCCCAGGACTGCGCACGCGGCAACTGCCGCACCCCGCGCGACACGGCGCAGCAATTCCTCACCGCCAACACCATCGACGCAGAGGCGACCGCCGGCGTGGTACCGGTACCCACACCGTCCTCCGGTCGGGTGTCCGTGACGGGCTCGGGAATCCGCGAGCACTGGTTCGCCCCCGTTCTCGGTATCAACGAGACGGCGATCGCGGCGACCGCAACGACAGGCTGGGGCGCTCCCACCGGCGGCAGAGCGGTACTTCCCCTCACCTTCTCGCTGTGCGACTTCCGGGCGCAGACCGGCGGCGGAATGCCGTCGGGAACCGTCAGACGTACCATCTACGCCTCCAAGACCGCCGGCGCCAACGGCTGCACGGGCCCCTCCGGCAATCACGTGCCGGGCGGATTCGGATGGCTCGCGGCGAACTCCGGAAGGTGCAGCGTCGCCAACCGGATCAACGAGGTCCTTTGGAGCGACCCCGGCAACTCGGTCCCCAATTCCTGCTCGGACGCCGACCTCATCGCACTGCGGAACGCGACCGTGCTTCTTCCGGTGTTCGACGAGTCCGGGGACTCCGGCAGCAACGCCTGGTACCGCGTGTACGGTTACGCCGCCTTCCGGATCACCGGTTATCGCTTCTCCGGTCGGGAGTGGAACAGCAGCTGCAGAGGGAACGAGCGCTGCATCGAGGGGTACTTCACCCGCTTCGTGGACCTGTCCGACGACTTCGACTACGGGCCGACCGCCCCCGACATGGGCGCCTCCGTGGTGGCCCTGCTCCCCCGATAGGTAAGTGAGTCCCCTGTGAACCGTCGTGCCGTGGCCATCGTCGCCGCCGTCCTCCTCGCGGTGCTCGGCGCCGTGGTGCTGATCAGCTACGTCAACAACGCCGATCAACGTGCGATGGCCGACATGGAGCCCGTCACCGTGCTGGTGGCCACCGGGCCAATCGCCGAGGGCACCCCGGCCGAGGCCCTAGGAGAGCTCGTCACCGCCGAGAACATCCCCGCGGCGGCGGTGGGCCCCGGAGCCGTCACCGGACTCGCGGAGCTGAACGGACTGGTGGCCGTGACCACCCTTCAACCGGGCGAGCAGATACTCGCCGGCCGGTTCGCCGACCCGGCCTCGATCCTGAGACCCGGCGAAATCCCGGCCCCGCCGGACCTCCACCAGGTGTCGATCCCCCTCGCCGCGCCGAGGGTTCTGGGCGGGACCCTGACCCCGGGGACCACCGTCGGGGTGTTCGTGTCGCTTGGCCCGCCTCTGTCGCAGACCCATCTGGTGCTTCACAAGATCCTCGTGTTGAAAGTCCAGGGTGGAATAGCCCCGCCTTCGGACTCCGAGACCACCGAGGACCCGGCAGCCACAGCAATGCCCGATGGCGGGATGATCGTCACCCTCGCGGTCAACGCCCGCGACGCGGAGACCATCGTGTTCGGCGCCGAACACGGGACCATCTGGCTCTCTGTGGAAGGACCCGAAGTGCCCCAGGACGGAACCCGCATCGTGACTCCAGGGAACGTGTACGAATGAGCCGCATCGTAGTGCTGACCGAGTCCGCTGACCTCCGCGACCGGATCCGGGCCGTGGTGGGGGATCATCTCGTGGAACTGCCCATGGGTCCGCTTCCTTCCGACCCCGCTCGGGTGCTCGCGATGGCGGGCGGCGCGCAGCCGTTGGCGGTGGTGGTCCTCGACGCGGGCCCCCAGGACCAGGCGGCCGCTCTCGACCTGGCCGCCGGACTCTGCACCGACGAGACAGGGATCTCCGTGGTGCTGGTCAGCGACCGACCGGAGGAGATCGGTTTCGCGGCCATGCGAGCCGGGGTGTGCGACATCGTGCACCCCGACGCCGACCCGGGCGAACTCGGATGGGTCCTGGAACGGGCCCGCCGGACCGCAGCAAGCCGCCAAACCGGGTCCGGTTCCGGGACCGGTGGCGCTGTCAACGGCTCGGAGACCCCGCCCGGCCGGGTCATCAGTGTGGCCTCCCCGAAAGGCGGCGTGGGGAAGACCACCGTCGCCACCAACCTGGCCGTCGGGCTGGCGCGCTCCGACCCGCATTCCACTGTCCTGGTCGACCTCGATGTCCAGTTCGGCGACGTGGGCAGCGCCCTCAACCTCGCGCCGGAATACACGCTGGTGGACGTGGTGCACGGGCCCGCCGCGCAGGACACGATGGTCCTCAAGACCTTCCTCACACAACACGAGACCGGCCTTTACGTGGTGTGCGGGCCGAGTTCACCCGCCGAGGCGGACTCGGTCGGGATGGAAGACATCAGCCGGCTCCTGCAGACGCTGGCCTCGGAGTTCCGCTACGTGGTGGTCGACACCGCACCGGGCCTCACCGAACCCACCCTCACGGTCCTCGACAACACCCACGACCTGGTCCTCGTGACGAGCATGGACGTGCCGGGGGTACGCGGACTCCGGAAAGAGATCGACATCCTCCGCGAGCTCGGGATGGTCTTCTCCGGACGCCACGTGGTCCTCAACTTCGCCGACACCCAGAACGGGCTCACCAAGACAGATGTCGAGGCGACCATCGGCGCCCCCGTGGACATGATGATCCCCCGGTCCAAGGGTGTCGTCGCGTCGGTCAACCAGGGCATCCCGCTGTTGCAGAGCGACAGGCGCGACCCCGTGACCACCCACCTGCGACAACTGGTGGGTCGGTTCACGCCGTCCTCCACTCGCGCCCCCAGGTCGGCGTCAGCTGTCGGGAAGTTCCTGGGCCGCCTCAGGCCCACGCCTGCGTCCGCAGGGACACCGAGTTCCCCGGCCACCCGATCCGAGGGCCGGCACCGGCTACACAAAGGCGAGAACAAGGGTGATACCCCGGGTGGGAACCGAGGAGAGAAGCGATGAGCCTGTCCGAGCGGCTCAGGGCCGCCAAGTCCCCCGATGCAGGTACCACCGCGTTGTCTGCCGTCGTTCCGGTGCCGCCGGCCGCCGCTCCCCAGACCACGACGCCGGAGCCCGGGCCGGGCCCCGAGCGCCGCACCCTCACCGCCCGCAAGGCTGCCCCGCACGCGACCGGGGCCGACGTCGCCACGACTACGGCTGTCCCTGGTCCCGCCGTCGCCCCGCCGACCGATGACGCGTCGGCGCCCTCCGCGGGCGGCGACGCGTTGTCCAAACTCAAGGAACGCGCCTCGGCGGCACTGTTCGAGCGGATGGGTGCCCGGCTCAACAATCCCTCGCTCACCGAAGAACAACTCCACGCCCTGGTGCGCAGCGAGCTGAACCAGGTGGTCGAGGAGGAGACCGTCCCGCTGACCAGCGAGCAGCGCAAGCGGCTCATCGCCGACATCCAGGACGACGTCCTGGGCCACGGCCCACTCGAGCGACTACTCGCCGACCCCACCGTCACCGAGATCATGGTCAACGGTCCGGACATGATCTACATCGAGCAGGGGGGAAAGCTCTCCCGGAGTCCCGCGAGGTTCACCTCCGAGGAGGACCTCCGCCGGGTGATCGAGCGTATCGTCTCCCGGATCGGTCGACGCATCGACGAGTCCTCACCACTAGTCGACGCCAGGCTCGCCGACGGCTCCCGTGTCAACGCCGTCGTCCCGCCCCTGGCGGTGAACGGCTCATCCTTGACCATCCGCAAGTTCTCCCGGGACCCCTTCAAGGTCCCCGACCTGATCCGCTTCGGGACGCTCACCCCCGAGATGGCGGAACTCCTGCAGGCGTGCGTGCAGGCGCGGCTGAACATCATCGTCTCCGGAGGCACGGGCAGTGGTAAGACCACGCTGCTCAACGTCCTTTCCTCCTTCATCCCGGAGGGCGAGCGCATCGTCACCATCGAGGACGCGGTGGAGCTGCAGATGCAGCAGGACCACGTGGTGAGGCTGGAGGCGCGGCCCGCCAACATCGAGGGCAAGGGCGAGATCAGTATCCGCGACCTCGTGCGCAACTCCCTGCGTATGCGGCCCGACCGCATCGTGGTGGGCGAGGTCCGTGGCGGTGAGACCCTGGACATGCTGCAGTCCATGAACACCGGCCACGACGGGTCACTGTCGACCGTGCACGCCAACTCTCCCCGTGACGCGATCGCCCGTCTGGAGACCCTCGTGCTCATGGCCGGGATGGACCTCCCGCTGCGCGCCATCCGCGAGCAGATCGCCTCGGCGGTGGACGTGATCATCCAGCTCACCCGCCTGCGAGATGGCACCCGACGCGTCACCGCGGTCACCGAGGTCCAGGGGATGGAGGGCCAGACGGTCACCCTGCAGGACGCCTTCCTCTTCGACTACTCCGCGGGACTCGACGCGAACGGGAAGTTCCTCGGCAAGCCGATTCCCACTGGTGTGCGGCCGCGGTTCACCGACCGGTTCAACGAGCTGGGCATCACCCTCTCGCCGCGGGTGTTCGGCTCCGCCACCACGGCCGGACCGTCAGGGGGTACGCGGTGACCTCGGGCGGCCTCTCCCAGGTGACCGTCGGGGTGGGGGCCCTCTCGATCGCCCTTCTGGTCGCGGGATATGTCCTGGTGCGGACTCTCACCCGCACGCGTCTCCCACGAGATCGGCGCCGCCCAACGGACGCCGACCTTCCGGGTCCCGTGACGCGGGCCTCGGCCGCGCTGACGACGGCGATCGACACGATGCTCCGCCGCCGGGGGACGCCGGGTGCCGGTGCGCTGGCCGAGGCCGGGGTGAAGATGCGCCTGCAGGATTTCGTCTTTCTGGTGATCGTGGCCGCGCTCGCCGCCACCGCGTTGGGTGTTGTCGCCTCGGGGCCGCTCCTCGGGATCGTGCTGGGCATCCTGACCCCTGTGGTCGCCAGGGTGGGGTTGTCGGTCAAGGCCGGTCGTCGCCGCGCAGCTTTTGCCGACCAGTTGGATGACTCCCTCCAGCTGATGGCCAGCAGCCTCCGGGCCGGGCACAGCCTCCTCCAGGCCCTCGCCTCGGTGTCCCGCGAGGCCGAGGCACCGACCTCCGAGGAGTTCGCCCGGATCATCAACGAGACGCGGGTGGGTCGCGAGCTCGCCCCGGCGCTCGAGGAGACCGCCCAGCGGATGGGCAGCCAGGACTTCGTCTGGGTGACTCAGGCCATCGCCATCAACCGCGAGGTCGGCGGCAACCTCGCCGAGGTGCTCGACGGCGTGGGCCACACCATTCGCGAACGCAACCAGATCCGTCGGCAGGTCCAGGCTCTGTCGGCGGAGGGAAAACTCTCGGCCTACATCCTCATGGCCCTGCCAATCGGGATCGCGGGGTTCCTCTTCATGACCAACCCCGCGTACATGATCCCGTTCACCCAGAGCCTGCTCGGTTACGCGCTGATCGGCGTCGCCCTGATCCTGCTGGTCGCCGGCGGACTGTGGCTGCGCAAGACCGTCAACATCACGTTCTAGTCCCGCCCCCGGAACCAGAAAGGAGCACGCCGTGTCCTCCTCGGTCCTGTTCGCCGTCCTCGCCATCAGCCTGGCCGTGGCGCTGGTGGTCTGGACCGTCGTCACCGGGCTCGGGGGAGATCGCGCTCGCACCGTCGCCAACCTCACGCTCGGTCTGGACGCCGCGCCGACCGACGGGAGATCGGCGCAAGACGAGGAGTCCACTCCCGGGCCGCTGATCGTGCTCGCTCGACGCCTCACCCCGGCCGGGTCCATCCGGATGCTGGAGAAACTGCTCTCCCGCGCCGGCCGCCCACCCGGGTGGTCGCTGGACCGGCTGCTCGTGGTGAAGCTCGCTTTGGGTCTCGGGGTCGGCGCCCTGAGCGTGCTGTTCATCCGCAGCGCGGGAGGGGCTCTGCCGGTGCTGCTCGGCCTCGCGACCACCGTGGTCTGCTACTTCCTCCCCGAACTGCTCCTCCACAGCCGGGGTCAGGAACGGAGCCAGGCCATCCAACTCGAGTTGGCCGATACCCTCGACCAGATGACGATCGCCGTGGAAGCCGGGCTGGGTTTCGACTCCGCCATGTCCCGGGCCGGCAAGAACGGGACGGGCCCCCTCGCCGAGGAACTGGTCCGGACTCTGCAGGAGATCCAGGTCGGCCAGACCCGCAGGCAGGCCTACGAGTCACTCGCCACCCGCAGCGACGTCGCCGACCTGCGACGCTTCGTCCGCGCCATCATCCAGGCCGACGCCTACGGCATCTCGATCGCCGACGTCCTGCGGACCCAGGCCGCGGAGATGCGGATGAAGCGCCGCCAGCGAGCGGAGGAGAAGGCCATGCAGATCCCCGTCAAGGTGATCTTCCCGCTGATCCTCTGCATCCTGCCGGTACTGTTCATCGTGCTCCTGGGCCCCACCGCGATGAACATGATGGAGGCATTCTCCTAGTGCTCCCGAGCACCGCCGCGACCATGACCGCGATCCTCACCGCGGTGGTGTGCGGGGCACTCGCCGCGGCGCTGACCGGGTGGATCCGATCCATCGCAGACTCCGACTCCCGCTGGCTGCGCTCCGGTCTCCACGTGGGCCTGGCCGCCGCCGGTGGGGCGGGAGCCGCCGGGCTGGCCGGCACCGTTCCCGAGCTGGTCGCGTTCGCGGCGCTCGCGGTGGCCTGTGGGGTGCTCGTGGCGATCGACCTGGCCGTGCACCGGTTGCCCGACGTCGTCGTCGTCCCCATGTACCCGGTCCTCCTGGCGACGTTGGGCGTGGCGTCCGCGGTGACCGGGGACTGGGGCGCCCTGGGGCGCGCCGCCGCGGCGGCACTGGCACTGCTCGCCCTCTACTTCACCCTGGCGTTCATCAACCCCTCGGGACTCGGGTTGGGCGACGTTAAGCTCGCCGGCGTCCTGGGTCTCTTCCTGGGCTGGTTGGGTTGGTACTACGTGCTGGTCGGGACGCTGGCGGCGTTCGCGATCAACGCGGTCGTGGCACTGGTGTTGCTCGCCAGCCGTAGAGCGAACCGCCACACCGGCATCGCGTTCGGGCCCGCGATGATCGCCGGTGCGGCGGTGGCCGCGTGGCTCTCGGTGGCAGGTTAGGCCCGCCTAGTCCGAGATCGCCTCCAGCGGGTCGGTCTTGGCGGCCCGGTGCGCCGGCCACAGCGAGGCCAGCACACCCACGACCGCGGAGGCCACCAGCACGACCCCGATGTTCCCCCAGGGGATGGTGGTCTCGCTGAGCCCGCTGTCCGCGAGCACCGAGACGAAGGCCCAGCCCAGATAGACCCCGACGGCGGCGCCGATCAGGGCCCCGAACACCGCGATCTGCGTGGATTCCAGGTTGATCGTGCGCCGGATCTGGGACCGCTGCATGCCCACGGCGCGCAGCATGCCGATCTCCGTGCGCCGCTCGATCACCGACAGTGCGAGGGTGTTGACGATCCCCAGCACCGCGATTATCAGCGCCAGTCCGAGCAGGGCGTAGATGATCGTCAGCAGCTGGTCGATCCCGCCCGACTGGACGTCGATGTACTGCTGCTTGCTCTGCACGGTGGCGATCGGGGTGTCGGCGAGCTCCTCGGTGACGGCGGCCAGCACCTCATCCGGCGGGGTCCCCTCGGCCGCTTTGGCCAGGACGATGGCCGTCGAGCGGAGGTTCTCCGGCACCAGCCTCTCGTACACGTCAATACCGGTGTAGAAGGGGCCGAGGATCTGGGCATCGTCGTAGACGCCGGTCACCCGGAGGGTGGACTCACTGCCGTCCGGGCCGACGAGCGGTACCCGGGTGCCCATGGTCCACCCGTTGTCGCGCGAGACCTCCCGGGAGACGACCAGCGAGTCCTCCTGGGGTTCGAGCGAACCGTCGAGAACTGTGGCCTCGAGCAACTCCCCCACCGGCCCGCCGGCGGCCGCGAGCGCCTGGGGTTCTCCGCCGAGCTGTCCGAAACCGAACGCGAGCCACGCCACGTCCCCGACGCCGTCGACGCCCGCGATCTGGTCCTCGATCCCGCCGGCCAGCGGGGTCGGCGGACCCTGTGAGGCCACCCCCTGGACGATGACGTCGGCGGTGATCCCCTGGTCGATGAGGCCGCTCACGCTCTCCTTGGTGGTGGCCCCGAGCGTGCCGAACGCCGCGACCAGGGTGAGCCCCAGGGTCAGGGCGAACGCCGTGGCGGCGGTGCGGCGGGTGTTGCGGCCGGCGTTGGTGGCCGCGAGCTTGCCGACTGCACCGAAGGGCGCGCCGATGACCCGCCCGATCCCGCCGGCGATGGGCCTGGCCAGGGCGGGCATCACCAGGAAGCTGCCGACGATCAGGGCCGCGGCTCCGACGCCCACGGTGATCGCACCGCTCCTCGTGGTGTCCTGCCAGGTGCCGATCAGCGCCAGCATGACGCCGCTGACCACGGCCAGCAGTCCGACGGCCGTGCGCCAACCGCCGCCGGCCTCCGAGGAGGCCGCGCCGACGCGCATGCCCTGGACCGGTGCGACGCGTCCGGCGCGACGGGCGGGCGCCCACGCGGAGAAGACGGTGACGACGAAGCCCAGCACCAGCGGGGTGATGACGGACATCGGGGTGAGCGCCAGACTCCCCGAGGGGATACCCAGGTCGAAGGCGTCGAGCACGGCGAAGATGACCCTCGCCAGGCCGAACCCGGCGAGCACGCCGATGGCGGACCCGACCAGACCGGTCAGCGCGGCCTCGGCCAGCACGGACCGGGTGAGCTGCCCGCGCGTCGCACCGATCGCCCGCAACAGGGCCAGTTCGCGCATCCGCTGCGCCACCAGCATGGAGAAGGTGTTGTAGATGATGAACGTGCCCACGAGCAGCGCGATCAGCCCGAAGGCCACGAAGAAGTAGTTGACGAAGTCGAGGACGGTCGACAGCTGCGCGGACAGCCTCTCCTTGACCTCCTCGCCGGTGCTCACCTCGTACCCGGGGAACTCGGCGGCCAGAGTGTCGCGCATCTCGTCCTGGCTCACGCCGGGGACCGCACGGACCGCGACGTTGCTGGCGTTCTCACCGTCGGTGAACAGTGCGCGGGCCTGCGCGGGGGTGAAGCCGACCCCGACGTACCCGCCGACGTCGGTCTCCGAGGAGTAGGCACCCACGACCGTGACGTCGATCATCCCCTGGGAGGTCGTGTACACCCGGGCGGGGTCACCGATCGCGAGTCCTGCGTTGTCCAGCACCGACTCGGGGAGGACGACCTCGCCGTCGGCGGCCGGAGCCCGCCCGTCCGAGATCCAGTCGCTGCTGCCGACGGACTGGTCGGGGTCGACCCACTCCAGCCCCTCGGATGGTGCGCCACCCGACTGGTAGGGGGTGCCGTCGGCGTTGAACAGCACCACGGTGCCGGTCACCCCGGGGGTGACGGCCTCGACGCCGGGCAGCCCGAGGGCGCGGTCGGCGACGTCGAACGGAACCCCGGCACCCCGGGGGTCCTCGGGTTCGATCATCGCGGACAGGTCCTGCGTCCCCTGGTCGAGCAGCGAATCGAACGTGTTCTTGAGGGTCGAGGTGAACACGAGCGAGCCGGTGACGAACGCGGTGCCCAGCACCACGGCGAGGACGGACAGGACCAGGCGCAGCTTGTGCGCGGCGATGTTGCGCAGGGACACCCGGAGCATGGGCCGGGCATGGCTGGGCGCCTGACCGGGCGCGTGACCTGCGGAGTGGCGGGCGGAGTGGCGGGCGGCCATCATCCCTCCTCGAGCGCGCCCATGGCCGCCAGGATCTCGTCGGACGTGGGATGGGAGAGCTCACGCACGACCCGGCCGTCGGCGAGCAGCAGCACGCGGTCGGCGTAGGTCGCGGCACGCGGGTCGTGGGTGACGATGACGACGGTCTGCTGGAAATCGTCCGCCGCACTGCGCAGGATCGACAGCACCTCCGCCGACGAGGTGGAGTCGAGGTTGCCCGTGGGCTCGTCGCCGAACAGGATGTCCGGGCGCCCCACCAGGGCCCGCGCGCAGGCGACGCGCTGTTGCTGCCCGCCGGACAGCTCCGAGGGGCGGTGCGAGAGCCGGTCCTTGATGCCCAGCCGCCCGATCACCTCGTCGAACCATGCGCGGTCGATGACGTGGCCCGCGATGTCCTGGGGGAGGGTGATGTTCTCCTCGGCGGTCAGGGTGGGCACCAGGTTGAAGGACTGGAAGACGAATCCGATCCGGTCGCGGCGCAGCGCCGTGAGTTCCTTGTCCGCCAGGCCCACGATCTCGGTGTCACCCACGCGTACCGACCCCGACGTCGGCCGGTCCAGTCCGGCCATGCAGTGCATCAGCGTGGACTTGCCCGACCCGGACGGCCCCATGATCGCGGTGAACCGTCCGCGCTCGAACGAGGCGCTGACGTGGTCGAGCGCGCGGACCTCGGTCTCGCCCTCGCCGTAGGTCATGACGAGGTCGGTGGCGACGGCGGCGAGGTCCGCGCCCTCCGCCCGGTGCTGGGTCTCGGCCTGCGTGGTCATGTGCTCCCCTGGATCGTGGTGGTCGACCTAAAGCATGCAGGAGTTCGGAGCGGGAGCCGATGGGGGATGGCCCCGATCTTTCGCCTGGGGCCACCCCGACGGCCACTCCTCGAGCGATCTGCGGGTCCGGAATCTGCGAGCGGCCCCGGAGACGGGATCGGTGAACTCGAGCGTTTCCGCGAGCAACTGCAGGGGCCGGGAGAAGTCACCGGGGGCGACCGTCCGAACCCGCGGGTACAGGTCGTCGCCGAGGATCGGTGTGCCGAGCGCGTTCATGTGCACCCGGAGCTGGTGCGTGCGCCCGGTGGAGGGCTCGAGGCGGTACAGGCCGAGCGGCGCGTCCCCCTCCCCCTGTCCAGACGCACGGACGTCGAGCAGGGTGATGCGGGTGTGGGCGTCCGGCGGTCCGTCGACCTCGGCGGCCTGGAGCACCCCGCGGGTCTTGACGATCCGGCTGGACCGCTCCCGGACGCGCGGGGTCCCCTCAGGCGCGGGCGCCACGGCCAGATAGGTCTTCGCGACCCGTCGGGCGGCGAAGAGGTCCTGGTAGGCGGCCCGGAACGCGGGGTCGACGGTGAACACCAGGACCCCGGCGGTGAGCCTGTCGAGGCGGTGCGCCGGTGCCAGGTCCTCCAGCCCGAGGTCGCGGCGGAGCCGCACCAGTGCGGTCTGGGTGACGTGCCCCGCGCGGGGGGTGGTGGCGAGGAAATGCGGCTTGTCGACGACGACGAGGCGGTCGTCGGCGTGCAGGACCTCGATCCCGAAGGGCACCTCCACCTCCGGCTCGGGGGCCCGATACGTCCACACGTCCATCCCCCGGTGGCGCCGGGTGGCATCGGTGACGGCGACCCCGTCGGCGGTCACCACCTGCCCGGAGGCGAGGGCCGCCTCGAGCTCGGCGAGCCGGTCGGGGAACCTCCGGCGCAGCTCCTCGGGGATGCTGCGGGGCCCCCGACCGGGGTCGGCGAGCCGGATCCTGACCGGGTCCACACCGTCACGCAGAGGCAGCGGCCGTCGCGGACGTCCGGATTTCGGCATGTGCGGAGTGTAGTCGGTGGGTTACACTCACTTTTCGCCCCAGGCACCACATGCGCCACTTGGACGCCAGCTGCCCCGTTCGCACCAGGAGTACCCATGATCGACGCCGTTGTCGACTTCTTCCTCTTCGGCCCCGGCCGCGCCTTCCTCCCGGCGTTCCAGGGCAGCTTCAACATGGCCTACCCGTCCAACGCCCCCTTCCCCGACGGGGTCTGATCCACCCGGCCCGAGAACGCATCGGGGATCGCACCACGGCGGTATTCTCGGGGTATGGCTTCACTCGAGAATTCCGTGATCGTCGGCATCGACGGTTCAGCCGCCTCGACCGGCGCCGTCGCCTACGCAGCCCACACCGCCGCGACCCGGCGGATTCCGCTCGTGCTGGTCACCAGCTACACGATGCCGGCCGCCATGTTCGCCGAGGGCATGGTCCCGCCCCAACCCGTCTACGACGAGTTGGAGAAGGAGTGCCAGCCGATCGTCGAACAGGCCCGGGCCACCGCGCTCAAGGTCGCCCCGGACATCGAGGTCTCGCACGCGATCGTCGAGGGCAACCCCTCGCAGGTTCTGATCGACTACTCCCGTAAGGCCAAGATGGTCGTCCTGGGCTCGCGCGGTCTCGGCGGGATCAAGGGGATGGTCCTCGGGTCCGTCTCGGCCTCGGTGGCCAGCCACGCGTTCTGCCCGGTCGTGGTGACCCGTGAGGACACCGACGACCTCGACCGGACCGGCCCCGTGGTGGTAGGCGTCGACGGGTCCGAGGTCAGCGCCAAGGCCACCTCGTGGGCCTTCGCGGAGGCCTCCGCGCGTGACGCCACGCTGGTCGCGGTGCACACGTGGATGGATCCGCAGGTCCAGGCCGCCGCGGCGGGGATCGCGCTGACCGACGAGGACTGGCGGCAGCTCGAGGAACAACAGCTGGAGACCCTGTCCGAGCGACTGGCCGGATTCTCGGACCGCTACCCCGATGTCCGGGTGGAGCGGGTCGTCACCCGCGATCGTGCGGTCCGGGCCCTCGTGGAGCAGGCCGAGAACGCCCAGCTCGTCGTCGTCGGATCCCACGGGCGGGGCGGGTTCAGGGGCATGGTCCTCGGCTCGACCAGCCGCGCGCTGCTGCAGGCGTCGCCCTGCCCGGTGATGGTCGTGCGTCCGGAGTCGCACTCGTGAGCGCCGACGAGGACGTCCGGGTGAGGCGCGACCCCGCCGCCGGCCGCTTCGAGATCGTGGTCGACGGCGTGGTCGCGGGTTTCGCGGACTACAACGACGCGGACGGCGTCAGGACCTTTCCGCACACAGTGGTCGATCCCGAGTTCGGCGGCCGCGGCCTCGCCGGTCGGATGATCGGGGAGGCACTGGAGGTCACCCGCGACGAGGGACTGCGCGTTCGGCCCGCCTGCGCGTTCGTCGAGCGGTACGTGCAGAAGCACCCGGAGTCGGCGGATCTCGCCTGAGGAACCTGCTCACATGACACCTGAGGCGCAGGTGAGTAACGAATAAGCGACGATTAACCCCACACACGGTCCCACCGGAGGCGTTCCCGGTCCAGACGTGTTCTCCTGTGAGGGTGGCCCACACCTGGGCCGCGTACGACTCTCGGGAAAGGACACACCACCATGCTGTGGAGCATCATCTCCTGGATCATCGTCGGTGGCCTCGCAGGCTGGATCGCCTCCATGATCATGGGCAAGAACGCCCAGATGGGCCTGGTCGCCAACGTCCTCGCAGGTGTCGTCGGCGCGTTCGTCGTCGGCCTCCTCGTCTCACTCGTGAGCGAGGGCGGCGGGATGCCGGAGGCCTTCTCGATCTGGGGCTTCGTCGCCGCTATCGTGGGCGCGTGCCTGGTCATCTGGCTCGTCTCCCTGGTCAAGGGGCGCGGACGCACCCGCGTCTGACAACGCGCTGACACAGGAGACGCACGACCTCCGGACGAGTCCGAACGGCCCGGCCCCGCACGACAGGGCCGGGCCGTTCGTCTCCTCACCGCGAGCACCCGACGAAAGGACCGGATACGGGACTGATCGACAAGATCAAGAACATCGGCAGGAACCCCGCCAGGCTCAACTCAGCCGTCGCGAAGACCGGGGACTACCTGAACGACAAAGCCGGCGGCGCGAACAGAAGGCAACAGGACAGCGGGGCCGACGGCCCGGACAGCAGCCCGGCCCACGACCCGGCCGACGTGCAGCCTGACGACACCGTGAGGGGCGACCGCCCTCCCGCCGGGGGACAGCCCCCGGCGTGAGCCGGGCCATCGGGTCCGGTGTCGCCTGACACGGCACCGGTCCCGCCGAGACCGCGGTGCCAGCCGATAGTCTGTCACCTGTGACGAGCGCACGGTCGACCAAACCCGGACCGCGGGAGCGGCTCCTGGCCACGTCGACTCGTCTGTTCTCCACCGACGGGATCCGGGCGGTGGGCATCGACCGGATCCTGAAAGAGGCCAAGGTCGCCAAGGCCAGCCTCTACAACACTTTTGGCTCCAAGGACGAGCTGGTCGTGGCGTATCTGAGAGCCATGGCCGAGCGGGACCGCGCCCTGTGGCAGCGACGGGCGGACGCCGCGCCCGATTCGCGGGGGCGCATCCTCGCCCTGTTCGACCTCGTCCGCGAACGCGTGGAGCCCGCGACCCCCGGGTCGTGTCACCTCGCCGCCGCCATCGAGTTCCCCAGCCCCTGCACCGACGGCGAGCGCGCCATCCGGGAGGCGGTGACCGATCAGCGCGCGTGGATCGCCTCCACGCTCCGCTCCGAGCTCGCCGGCATGGGGCTCGAGGACCCCGACAACATCGCCGACCTGGCCGACCGGTTGGCGATCCTCCACGACGGCTCTGTCACCGCGGCCATGCTCGGCGAGGTGGAGACCTCGGCGATGACAGCACGCAGCATGGCCGAGCTGATCCTGGGGATGGTCTCGGAACCGTCGTGAGGCGCGCGGCGGGTGTGCTGGGAGAGGTGCTGGTGACGCTCGGCGTCGTGCTGGCACTCTTCGTGGTCTACCAGGTGTGGTGGACGGATCTGGACGCGGCACGCGCCCAGTCCGCCGCCGACGCCGACCTGGACCGGCAGTGGGACACGGCGGACAACCCACGGATGCGCGGCGGGGTCCCGGAGGACGCAGAGGACGCGGAGGAAAGGGACCCGGCATTGTCCGGCCTCGCGGACGGGACCGCGTTTGCCCGCCTGTACATCCCGGCGTTCGGTTCGGACTACCGGTTCGCCGTGGTCTCCGGGACCAGCGACGCGGCTCTGGAGACCGGGCCCGGGCACTACACCGGGACACAGGGCCCGGGGCAGCCCGGCAACTTCGCCGTCGCCGGCCACCGGGTGGGCCGTGGCTCGCCGTTCAACGATCTCGACGCCCTGCGCTCCTGCGACGCCCTGGTGTACGCCACCGCGGACCGGTGGCTGGTCTACCGCGTGCTGCCCGTCGACGCCCCCGATCCCGACTCGGCGCGCGAGCAGGCCGCCGAATGTCTGCCCGCAGAGCTCGCCGACCGCGCGACGTCGGGGCCATACGAGGGGCTGTCCGGGATGTCGGTGGTCCGACCGGAGGACGTGTGGGTGATCGACGCGGTGCCCGGACGCGCCGAGCCACCCTCCCCCGAGCTGCTGCCGCTGACGACGCTCACCACGTGCCATCCGCAGTTCTCGGCCGCGGAGCGGCTCGTCGTGCACGCCGTGCTCGAACGCAGTGAGCCGCGGGTGGCCGGCGAGGCCCCCGTCGAGTTGGGGGGCCGGTGATGTACGCCCGGCTCTACCGCAGCCTGCCCGGACCGACGCCGGTCCGGATCGTGCTGCTCGTCGCGCTTCTCGCGGCGGTGGTGCTGCTACTCATGGAAGTGGTGTTCCCCGCGGTCGAGTCACTCATGCCGTACTCGCACGTCGCCGTCGACCCTGCAGACTGAGTCAGTCGGCTATGCGGGGCGCGACGAGTTCGGCCACCCGCTGCACCTTGACCGACTGCTCCTGCGTGGACTGCACCGCCAGGACCTGAGTGCCTCGGGCCAGGACCACCAGGGCGCCTCCCGGACCACCGGTGCGTCCGCCGGTCCATCCTCCCTCGACGTCCGAGCGCTCGGACTCACCGACGGGGGCCGAGTCGTCCACCAGCTCGGTGGCCCGCTCCTCGGACGCGACCGAGTAGACGGTCGTCGTGAGCTGGACCGCCCCGTCCGCGCCGTAGAAGAAGCAGGCGGCGGGGTCGACACGGTCATCGATCCGCACGTCGGTGGCCAGCTCGCCGTTGAGCCTCGACGCCTCGTCGACGGACAGGTACGGGCACTGCTCACGAGTCACGGGCTCGACCTGGGGGATCTCAGGCTCGCTGGTCTCCGGCGGCGCGGTCCGGATGGTCCCCATCTCCGGTGCCGGCTCGCCGTCGCCACCGCCGCACCCCGCCAACACACCGAGCAGGACGACGGCCATGGGGGCGAGGAAAGTCGTGGTGGCGATACGCATGATGCCCAGGATAGGACCCAAATACCTGGGTAGGGTCATCACCACCGAGCGGAGACCACCCACCCGCACCGACGACCGACGGGGAGGCGCCACATGCCCGGCCCATCCACGCACGGAGAAGGCGCCGACCGCGTCGGGAGGCGCCGCCGCGAGCTGCGCGAGACCATCTCCTCCGTCGCACTGGACCTCGCCCTCGAACGGGGACTCGACGCGGTGACGGTGGACCAGATCGCCAAGGCCGCCAACGTGTCCCGCCGCACGTTCTTCAACTACTTCCCGTCCAAGGCCGCCGCGTGCATCCCGGATACCTTCCCCCCGGACCGCGACGCGGTGCACCTGTTCCTCACCGACCGGTCCGTATCCACGCTGACCGCGCTCACCCGCCTGTTGTGGCTGCAGGTCTCCATGGCCCGGCAGGAGACCCCTCTGTTCAACCGGTTCCATGACATGTGGCGGCAAGAGCCGGGAATCCGCACCGAGGTGTACGCGATCCTGTCGCGGACCGAGGAGGAACTCGCCGCGCTGGTGGCCCGCCGAGAGGGCAGCGAGCCCGGGTCCGTGGAGGCCGCCACCGTCGCGGCGGCCTCGATCGCGATCGTCCGGGTGGCGGTCGAGCAGTGGCGCACCGACGAATCGCCGACTCTGCTGGAGGATCGGATCCGGGAGTCGTTCGACGCCGTCATCCGGGCGACCGAGATCGTGCCCGGCGAGCCCTGAACCCGCGCGGACAGGTGCTCGCGGACCGGCCGGGAGCCTGCATCGAGCCACGACATCGTAGGATCGGTCCATGCGATCGCAGCGACCCCGCACCGCCCCGGGGGGACGAGTCGCCCTGGGATTGGCGGCGTCTGCGGCGGTCCTGGCGATCGCGGGGTGCTCGGCGTCCGGCGTCGCGGGTAACGGGGAGACGGGTCCACCCCGGATCTCGCCGGCGCCACAGCCCGACATCGCCGCCGCGATGATCGAGGGACGCCCCGCCCCCGATGACCGGTTGAACGCCTGCGAGCTCCTCGATCTGCCGACCGATGAGCTGATCGAGTTCACCGGTGCCGACATGCCCGAGATCGAGCCCATCGGCTCCGGTGATCTGGGCCTGATCTGCACCTACGGCGGCCCGGGATCGCCGGAGCTGTACGAGATGCAGCAGTCGGAGGCGACCACCGAAGAAGCAGAGGACGCCGACGGGTCCGACACCGCCGACGACGACGCAGCCGACACCGCCACCACGTCCACCGAGGTCAAGCCCATGCCCACGACCTCGCCCACCTCCCCCCGGACCGCCGCCGCGGACCGGAACGAGATTCCCGATACTTTTGCCGCCGGGGTCGTCAAGCCGCGGGGTGGCCCCCAGGCCGCACTCCGTGGACAGCCCGCGCTGCTGGGGGTGCGATACGCCTGCTCGGAGGTCCGCGGCGATGAGTCGGCCTCGATCGCGGATGCGCCGCCGGGCGCCCCCGAGGCTCCCGCGCCGGTGCTCCCCGAGCTCAGCACCGCGTACATCGACTGCGCGGCGGCCCCGACCGGCGGCGGTGTCGAGGTCCACACGATCCTCATCGCGGACAACGATCTGTGGCACATCACGCTGATCAGCCCGGAGACGCCCCGGTCCCCCGACGCCGAGGCGCGAGCGCTCGCGGGTCTGCACAGGGTCGCCGAGCACATCCTCGACTGACGTTCCACTGGAAATCAGAAACGGCGCCGGAGCCCCTCAGCATCCGACGCCGTTCCCTTTCAACGGACTGCGCATCGCGCCTTCCGGTTTCCACGCGCGCCCCGAAAGGCGGCGGGCCGACACCCCCCCCCAGGTGCCCCGGTAATGAAACCGGCCCCTCATCGTGAAGTAACAGCCCCTCATCCGTTCTTCACCTCGCCACCGCACCCCCCGGCCGGTGACTGGTTGAACTCTATGTTGCACTCGTTCCGCTGGCAAGCCCATGAACAGCAGTTCTTCTGTTGACTTATGGTCAGTACGGGGAGCCGGTTGGCTCACCTGCACTTTTGTGAATACCGTTACCAACGAACGATGCAACCAACCCTCTCCGATCGGGCCCCCTCCGATCCGGTCCGCAGGAGCGCCCCAGCCCGGCGCCCACACATCCACTGCCGCACTCACCGCGCCCACGGGGTTCTGTTACGTATGTTTCCTGTGTGACAATTGTGGCTAAGCTGAGTCCTGCGGATTCACTCACCGCACCTGTGGCTCACCCCCGTCACTGCCCGAAACGTCACCAGTGCCCGGCTGACCGCGGCCCGAAGGAGAACGATGACCCGCCGAACCCGCTTCCTCGCGTCCCTCCTGGTCACGACCGGCCTCGCCACCGGCCTCACCGCCGGACTGGCCCCCGCCGCGTCAGCGCAGTCCGTCGCCTTTCCCGGCCTGGAATCGGCGCCCCTTCCCCAGGTACCCGGGGTGGCCGCGCAACCGGTCCTCACGATCCCCGTGCCGGCACCGCCGCGCCCCGCGGTGGAACCGGTGGCGTCGGTGTACCCCACCCGCGACGAGACCGTGGGGGTGGCGCAACCCGTCATGATCCGGTTCGACCGGCCCGTCGCCGACCGCGCCCGGGCGGAGGCCTCCGTCGGGATCCGAACGGCACCGTCCGTCCAGGGGAGGTTCTACTGGGTCGGCGACTCCGAGTTGCGATGGCGGCCCCACGAGTTCTGGCCCGCCGGCACGGCGGTCACCGTGTGGGCCGGCGGGCAGGAGAACACCTTCCGCACCGGCGACGCGGTCGTCTCGACCTACGACGACGCCACCCACCTGGTCACCGTCACCCGCAACGGCCAGATCGTCCGCACGATGAGGGCCTCCGCCGGGCGGGACTCCTACCCCACCCACAACGGCATCTATTACAACGGCTGGCGTGCGCGCGAGGTCCGGATGGACTCCTCCACCTGGGGACTGTCCAGGACGGCGGGCGGCTACGACACCACCGTCGAGAACGGGGTGCGGTTGAGCTACGACGGCATCTTCGTCCACTCCGCGCCGTGGTCGATCGCCGACCAGGGGGTCCGCAACGTCTCCCACGGCTGCATCAACCTCAGTCCCGAGGACGCGGCCTGGTACTACGACAACACCCGCAACGGCGACCCGTTCATCGTGGTGGGCGGACCGGGCCGGCAGTTCGGCGAGTTCGACGGCCAGGGCGACTGGAACTACTGAGGCGGCCACGGGACCGGCCCCAGGCCCACCCCCGCGGGTCGGGGTGAAACACAATCGATATGGCGCACGACACCCTAAGAGAGTCCTCCGCCTAGGCTGAGAGGTACCCCTCGTCTCCGTCGTCCCCAGGAGTAGCAATGACCCGTTCACCCCGGATCACGGTCCTCGCCTCGATCCTCGCCGCGGCTGCGCTCGTCCTGGGGCTCGCCACGGCGGCCAACGCGCAGTCGGTGATGCCCCCGAGCCCGCCCGGCATCCCCCAGCTGGAGAACGCGCCGTTGCCCACCCCGCTCATCCCGGGGGTCGGGGCGATGCCGGTCCTCACCTATCCGGTGATCGGTCCCGACCGACCCGCGCCCGAGTACGGCGACGTCAACGTCTTCCCCACGCAGAACGAGATCGTCGGCGTGGCCCAGCCGGTCATGTTCTTCTTCGACCGGCCCATCGCGGACCGGGCCCGCGCAGAGGCCACGCTCGGGATCCGCACCGAGCCCCCGGTTGCGGGGAAGTTCTACTGGGTCAACAACTCCGAGGTGCGATGGCGCCCGCACTCCTTCTGGCCGGTCAACACCTCGGTCACCGTCTGGGCCGGCGGCAAGCGGCAGCAGGCCTTCCGCACGGGTGACGCACTGATCGCGGAGTACGACGACCGCACCAAGCACATCACCGTGACACGGAACGGCCAGCACGTGCGCACCATGCGGGCGTCGGCGGGGATGCGCGGCTGGGAGACCTACAACGGCGTCTACTACACGGGTCAGCGCGGCCGGAACGTGCGGATGAACTCCGAGGCCTTCGGGCTGCGGATCGAGGACGGCGGGTACGACTCGATCATCAACGACGCCGTCCGCCTGAGCTACGACGGCATCTACATCCACTCCGCCCCGTGGTCGATCGCCGACCAGGGCGTCCGCAACGTCTCCCACGGCTGCATCAACGTCAGCCCCGAGGACGCGCGCTGGTACTACGAGAACTCGCGCAACGGCGACCCGTTCATCGTCAAGAACGGACCCGGTCGGCAGTTCGGCGCCTTCGACGGCCAGGGCGACTGGAACTACTGAGCGACCGGAACTACTGAGCGACTGGACCTACTGAGCGGCGGGGACTACCGCGGCGGCACGGGCGCGAGCACGCCCAGAAGCTGATCCGCCGGCACGCACCGCGGCGGCCGCGCGCCTCCGGCCTCGGCTGCCGTGCCACCCAGGGCGTCCGTGACCAAGTCCACCGCCCGGGGCGAGGCCAGCACGGTCAGATGCCCCGAGCGGTCGGCCTCACAGCCGTCCTGGAGCCTGACGACCCGCAGATCCACGAAGTCCGGGACCACGGGCGCGGTAACGGGGCCGGTGAGTTCGTCGTAGTCCGAGACCACCGCGACGTACCGGACCCCGCGCGCGAACGGCACGCCCTCGTCCCCGAGCCACGCGAGGGTGGCCTCGGCGTCCCGCCGCGCGGTGCCGGGAGAGATCACCTCGAGGAACTCGGTGACGAACTCCGGCGGACCCTCGCCCGACCGGGCGGGGTCGACCCCCAGCGTGACGACGGTGCGCACCGCGTGGGCCCGCGTGGTGGCGGTGACGTAGGAGGCGATGATCGCTCCCTGGGAGTGCCCCACCAGGTCGACCTCGTGGGCCCCGGTCAGGGCGCGGACCCGGTCGATCTCGGCGGCGAGCTGCGGCGCCGAGGCACCGGTCAGCGAGTCGAATCCTCCCGTCGAGCCGAGGC
Source organism: Dietzia sp. UCD-THP (assembly GCF_000349585.1). Lineage (NCBI taxonomy): Bacteria > Bacillati > Actinomycetota > Actinomycetes > Mycobacteriales > Dietziaceae > Dietzia > Dietzia sp. UCD-THP. The sequence goes on along the minus strand of NZ_AOSR01000053.1, from coordinate 49,562 downwards.
CTGGCGGGGCCCCGACCGTCGGTGCCCATACGCAGTAGCCCTCCGCGGCCAGTGCCGCACCATACGTGGCCCACGAGTTGCCGCCGTTGAGCCCGGTGCCGTGGACGAGGATCACCGGAACCGGATGGCGGGCGCTCGGCCGGCAGTCGTCACGGTTGATCCCGGGCGGGTCCGCCAGGCCATTGGTGAGCTGGTGTGCCGCGCCGTCCCACCAGCGCCACGGGACCTGCTCGGTGGCGGGAGACGCCGTGGCTGGCCCGGAAGCGACGACGACGAGGGCAGCAGCCGCGACCAGGCCCGCGACCCCTGTGACCGCCCGGCGCGCGCTCACGAGCCCGGTGGGGCCGGGATCGGACCCAGGTAGGGGGCGATGGCCTCACACCGGGGCGCCCGGGGATTGGCGGGATCGAGCGCGTTGAGCACGAAGTCCGCCGCCCGCGGGTCTGAGGCGATCGCCAGGTGTTCGGCGTGGTCCTGCTCGCACCCGTCCTGGATCACCACGTTGGTCGTCATCGGCCCGGGCACCAGCCCGGAGGTGTAGGGCGTGACCAACTGGTCGTACCGGGTGACGACGTTCAGGTAGCGCACCCCGGGGGCGTAGGGCGAGCCCCCGCCCCACAACAGCTGTAGCACCTCGGAGCCGGGGGACATCTGGGACAGGGCGGGGATCTGCCCCAGCTGCTCCGACACTCCCGGGACGCCGTCCAACGACCTGCGCATGCCCCCTCCGGAGCCCTCCCACAGCGGGGCGATCGAGGCCACGGTGTGCACCTTGCCGGGGCGGCCGACCTTGGCCACGAGGCCGGAGACCAGGGTGCCCTGCGAGTGGCCCACGAGGTCGACCTGCTGGGCGCCGGTGGCGGCCAGGACCCGATCGACGAACTCCCCGACCTGCGGCACCGAGACCGCCGTGATGTCCGAGAGCCCGCCCAGCACACTCACCGGCCACGGGACATCAGGCAGGGCGCCGTAGGTCAGCGTAAACACGCAGTAACCCTCGTTGTGCAACAGCGGACCGTACGTGGGCCAGTTGGTCACGGCGCCACCCGAGGTGCCGTGCACCAGCACCACCGGACGTGGCTTGGCGGCCGAGGGCCGGCAGGTCCAGTCGTTCGCCCCGGGGAGTTCCGCCCCGGGTTGGGTGAGCGCCATGCCGGCGCCGTTCAGGAAGCTGTAGGGCACCGGGATCGGGGCCCGCGAGGTCGGATCCGTGGCGTGGGCGGCGCCCGTGCCCGTCACGACGAGGGCGGCCGCGGCCACGGCGGCCACTGCAGCGCGGGCGGCACCGATTATGTTCATCTTCTCATTAAGCCACGCCCTGTGATCATCGGCAGGTCCTTTGCGTATACAAGCCCGGGCTCGGCTTCGACCACGGCCTCGACGGCGTTGACCAGCCGCATCGCGGTGACGAGCATTCCGGATTCGTTGTGGTCGCCGTGTTCGGCGTGGTGGGTGAACTCCACCCGCATGGACGGCTGACCATGGATCTCGATGCGGTAGCACCCGTCACCGTGATCGGGCCTCGGCCAATCCGGCGCCTGGTCCGCGGCCGTGCGGGTGACGTGCTCCAGGACGATGCGGTCCTCACCGTCGACCTGACCCGCGACCTCGAACCGTAGTGCCGCCTGCGTGCCGGCGGGGACCTCGCACGCCAGCAGGGACAGGTCGCGCTCGGCGGGCAGTCGCTCGTGGCGTTCGACCAGGGGTTCGTCGAGGGCCACCCCGACCGCGGCGGCGAGCTGCCGGACCACCGACCCCCAGCCGGCGGCGAGCATGCCCGGCCTGAGGAGAGGGGGGAGCGACTCCATGGTCTGTCCGAATCCGAACAGCCGCCGCATGGTCTCGCCCTGGTGGTACACCGAGTAATCGGCGATCTCGCCAACCCGGATCAGGTCGATCCGCCGGGACAGGCTCGTCATGACCATCGGCAGTACGTCGTTGGCGAATCCCGGGTCGATCCCGTTGACGTGCAGGGTCGCACCGCCGCCCCGCCCGGCCTCGTCCAGGGCGGAGATCATCTCCGCCGGCAGGATGCCGTGCGGGTACTGCAGCAGCACGGGCCCGGAGGCCACCACGTTGACACCCGCCCGCAGGAACGCGGTGAAGTCCTCGATCGCCTCCATGAACCGGGACTCGGTCTCCGCGGTGTAGACCACGGCGTCGGGTGCGAGCGCGATCAGCTCCGCCCGGTCGTCGGTCGCGTCCACTCCCAGATCGCGGTCCAGACCGGCGAGCCGGCCGGCGTCGAGGCCCACCTTGGCGGGGTCGGAGACAAAGACGCCGACGAGCTCCAGTTCAGGCCGGGCGTCGATCGCCTCGACCGCCATCCTGCCCAGGTAGCCCGTCGACCACTCCACGACCCTGATCGGCACATCCCGCTTCGACATGATCGGACGATAACCGTATCGAGCCCGCGCCGGGCCGGGCTCACCAGATGCTGACGCGCTCCTCCGGGGCGAGCCACATGCCGTCGGCCTCGGTCACACCGAACGCCTCGTGGAAGTCGTCGAGGTTCTTGACCACCTGGTTGCAGCGGAACTCCGGCGGCGAGTGCGGATCCACAGCCAGACGACGGGCGGCCTCCTCGGCGCGGGTCTTCGTGCGCCACACGATCGCCCACGAGGCGATCAGCCGCTGCAGTCCGGTGAGACCGTCGATCTCCGGCCCCACCCCGGTTCCCACTGCGGGCTCGCCGTCCTGCCCGTTCGCCAGGCGGTAGGCGAGGATCGCGATCGTCAGTCCGCCCAGGTCGCCGATGTTCTCCCCCACCGTGAAGGCGCCGTTGACGTGGTCCTTGGCCGGATCCAGACCGTCGGGGGTGAGGCCCTGGTACTGAGCGATCAGCGCCTCCACCCGTGTTCCGAACGCGCTGCGGTCCTCGTCGGTCCACCAGTCCACGAGGTTCCCCTCGCCGTCGTACTTGGACCCCTGGTCGTCGAACCCGTGGCCGATCTCGTGCCCGATCACGGCGCCGATCGCCCCATAGTTCGCGGCGTCGTCGGCGTCGGCGTCGAAGAACGGCGGCTGCAGGATCGCGGCCGGGAAGACGATCTCGTTCATCACCGGGTTGTAGTAGGCGTTGACCGTCTGCGGCGTCATGTGCCACTCGCCGCGGTCGACGGGGCCGCCGAGCTTATCCAGTTCGTAGTTGTGCTCGAACTCGGCGGAGCGGCGCACGTTGCCGAGCAGGTCGTCGGAGCGCACCTCCAGCGCCGAGTAATCGCGCCATGTGTCGGGGTAGCCGATCTTGGGCACGAACGCCTCGAGCTTGGCCAGCGCGCGCTCGCGCGTGGCCGGGGTCATCCACGGCAACCGGCCGATGGAATAGCGGTAAGCCGCGGTGAGGTTCTCGACCAGCTCGACCATCCGGGCCTTGTGGCCGGGCGGGAAGTGCCGCGCCACGTACTCCTTGCCGACCTCCTCGCCGAGGGCCGCCTCGACCGCGCCGACGCCGCGCTTCCAGCGGGCCTTGTTCTCCTCGGTGCCGGACATCACGGTGCCGTAGAAGCGGAAGTTCTCGTCCACCAGCTCGGCGGCCAGGTAGGGCGCGCGGGAGGAGACGGTCCGCCAGCGCAGCCACTGCTTCCAGGTCTCCAACGGCTCGGTGTCCCACAGCTCGGCCACGGCGGTGAGGTAGTCGGGCTGCATCGCGACGAGCCGCCCGAAGGTCTCCTCCGTGCCGCCGACCTCGCGGGCCCAGTCGTGCCACGGGAAACCCGGTGCCAGCTCCGGCAGTTCCTCCCACGTGACGGGGTTGTAGGTCTTGTCCGCATCCCGGCGGGCCACGACGTCCCAGTGGGCGGCGGCGATGCGGGTCTCCAGGTCGACGATCTGCTCCGCGGTGCGGCGGGCCGCGCCCTCGCCTTCCGCGCTCTCGACAAGCCCGGCGAGCTCGAACATCCGCGCGATGTGGTCGGTGTACTGGTCGCGCAGCTTCGCGTACTGGTCCTCGCGGTAGTACGACTCGTCCGGCAGCCCGATACCGTACTGCACCAGGTAGAGGATGTACTCGCTGGAGTTCTTGGCGTCGTTGTTGACGTACGCGCCGATCAGGCCACCGACGCCCACCTTCTCCAAGCGGGCCATGGCACGAGCGAGCGCGTCGGAGTCGGCGGCGCCGTCGATCTCGGCCAGGTCGGGTGCGAGGGCGGCCACCCCGGCGGCCTCGACCGCGTCGGTGTCCATGAACGAGGCATAGAACGCCCCGATCTTCGAGTCGACCGGGGCGTCGGTGATGATGTCGCGCACCCGCTCCTCCGACAGGTCGCGCAAGGCGAGAAACGCGCCGTCGATAGGCCGATCGGCGGGGATCACATGGTCCCGCAGCCAGGTACCGTTGACGTGCTGGTACAGGTCATCCTGCGACCGCACGTCGGGATCGATGTACTGGAGGTCCAGGCCCGAGGGGCGCGGGGCGTCGGCGGTGGGGATCTCGGTCGCTGTCATGCGACCAGGTTACTGAAAGGGGCGACGAGCAGTCCCTCAGTAGAAGCCGTTCTCGAGGTTGTGCTGCTTGGCCCCCGAGTAGGCGTCGACCATCCCCCAGACCCAGAACCCGAGCATGATCGGGATCCCGATCAGGACCACGGACAGCAGGATCCCGAGGAAGTACCCGGCCATGATGCCGATCCCCTTGCCCGCCTGGCCGTTGATGATCGTGCCGAGCCCCGGCAGGAAGAAGGACAGCACCAGCGAGAGCGCCGGCTCCTTGCGCGACGCACCGTAGTTCGTCGCGTACGGGTGCACAGCGCCGGCACCAGGGGCCCCGTAGGGCTGGACACCGAAGTGCTGGGCCCCGTAACTCGGCATTCCGTAAGGTTGAGCCCCGAACTGCTGAGCCCCGAATTGCTGGGCGCCGTAGGGCTGATCGTGGAACGGCTGGTCGGCGAACGGCTGCTGGCCGTACCGGGGGGACGTGTACCCCTGACCGCCGAAGTCGGTCGACCCATAGGGCTCCGTGCCATACGTCGACCCGAACGGCGCCGAACCGGAGGGGTCGGTCCCGAATCGTTCAGTCCCGTACGCGCCCCCGAGGTCCCCGTACGCGGACCCGAAGTCGTCGCGGTCGCGGCCGTGGGGCTCGTGATTCTCCGACGGGGTAGTCATGCCCCCCACAGTAACGCGGCGCAGCGACATGCCGGTTGCGAGCCGGTATCAGTTGCGCGCGGTCATCCCTGGACGAGCCCAGATGTCGGCGCAGTCGACGCAGGCGTCCTCTGACACGACCCCGACGCGCTGCAGTTGCCCGTACATCCAGCACCCGAGGCAGAACCCCAGGGCTGCCTCGGCGAGAGCTGCGGCCACCAACACACCCAGCACCACGACCCCCGCCGTCGTGAGCCCGCCCAGGAACAGTCCGAGCGCGACCGAGGACATGACCAGGCCGATCGTCTGGGCGAACCGCTTGGGCGCACCAGCGACCAGCTTGGGCTCGGAGCTGACCCTCGGGGCGAGCACGTGCACCGAGAGCCTCCCGAACGGTGAGTACCGCGGGCCTCCGGCCACCCGGAGGGCGAAGCCGACGACCAGCGCCGCGGCGAGCCAGGTCTGCGCGGGCGGCGGTGCCAGCATCGTCCCCACCGCGAGCGCCACCACCAGACCGGCGGTGCACCGGGCGGCGTAGTCATTGACGACCTCTGGGAACGCGAACACCTCTCGCAGGCTCATGCCCGACCTCCTCGACCTCTCCGTAGGTTCCGTACCGGCACTTAGGTAGACAGATCTGTCTGTCAATACCTCCGAGGGTACGCCTGAACCGGCCGAAGTCCCAGTCCGGTCGTCACGGGACCAGCCGACCCCGGGGCACCCGCACCCCGCTCCTAGGCTGGCGCCCGTGCCCCACACCTAGGCTGGCGCCCGTGCCCCCACCGCTCCGCCGCCGTTCCGGCTCGCCCCGACCGCCCGCCGCACCGTCCTTGCCGCGTCGGGAGCAACTGCAGACCCCGAGGTCCGATCTCGAACCGGACGGTCTGTGGGATGGCGTGTGGGCCAGCGCCGAGGACGCCCCCGCGCCCGCCGAGGGCGCGGTCCAGATGGGCGGTGCGGAGATCCGTGAGTCGATCCTCCAGAACATCCGGCTGAGCAGTGCCAGGGCCGACTCACTGCGACTCACCGACGTCGAGGTGCGCGGGTGCGACCTGTCCGGCATGGTCGCCGACGGGGCCACGTTGACGCGGGTCAGATTTGTGGGATGCCGCCTCACCGGCGTGGTCCTGTCCGACAGCAGACTCACCGACGTGTCCTTCGACGACTGTCACGCCGACATGATCAACCTGCGCATGGCCCGGTTGCACCGGGTGCGGCTGTCCTCGACCCGCTGCAGGCAGGCCGACCTCATGGAGGCGCGGGTGGCGGACCTGTCGACCGACGGCGCGGACCTGCGCGGGGCGACCCTCGACAAGGCGTCGTTCGCGGCGGCGGACCTCCGCGGGGCCGACCTGGAGGACCTGAGGGGAGCGTCCGCCCTCCGGGGATCGCTCATCTCGCCGGAACAGGTCCTAGGGGTCGGCCTGGCGCTGATCGCCGAGGCGGACATCAGGGTCGAATGACCTCTCCTGAGCAGACGGGCCGAGTGAGCGGGATGGGACGAACGCTCAGGGTAGGTGGGTGGCCGCGTCGCGCCACTGGTTGACGGCCCGGTTGATCATCGCCTGGAGGCGGAGCACCTGGTCGCGATCCGTCAGGGTGACCCCGTCGACCCCGGTCCTCAGCACGAGTTCGGGCGTCCCGCGGCCTGCGCCGTTCTCGTCGAGCACCACCGTCTCCGTGACGGTCACCTCGAGAACCGCGTCATCGGCCGGCCCGTCGACTTCGGCGACGAGGTCATGCCTGTAGCGGGGGGTCGAGAAATCTACTGCATCGGTCACGAGGGGAACTCCCGACTGGGAACGGAGGGATTTCTTCCACCATAGGGGCGGCGGGAGAGGTGATCGCACCAGTGGGACAGCGTGTTACCGGTTGTGACGGATCCGTGACCCACACCACCACCGCCCGGTCGCCACACACCGATGAATTGTGAGGAAAGTTGCGCGAGTTGCTTGTGTGATTGTTGTTACTAATTGATACTTCCCCCATGACACCAGCCGGTCAGCCATCGCGCCATGCCCTCCTCCCCCGCCTCATCGTGGCCCTGGCCTCCGCGGTCGCTCTGGCCCTCGGCCTCCTCGTCGTCGTCATCTCCCCCCGCGCCGACGCCGTCGTCCCCCTCTCCCCCGCGTTCGACGGCCTGGCCCGCGGCGTCGACTCCTCGAGTTGGCAGCATCCGCACGGCGCACACGTCGACTGGCACGCGGCCGCCGCATCAGGCCAGTCGTTCGCCTTCGTCAAGGCCACCGAGGGCACCGGCCCCGCGAACCGCTACTACGAGGCCGACGTGGAAGCCGCCCGCGCCGCGGGGATGGCCGTGGGCAGCTACCACAAGGCGCGGCCCGCGATGGATCCCGCGATCCAGGCGCGCGCCTTCGCCACCCGGGTGCAGTCGGTGGGCGGCGAACAGTTGCCGCCGGTGCTCGACATCGAGACCGACGAGGGCAAGAACCCGCAGGAGCTGATCGAGTGGACGCGGGTCTTCCTCACGGAACTGCAGCACCTCACCGGTCGGACGCCGATCGTCTACACGTACCGGTTCTTCTGGATCGACCGGATGGCCAACACCACCCAGTTCTCCGAGTACCCGCTGTGGCTGGCCGAGTACGGGGTCCCGGAGCCGACGCTCCCCGTGATCGGCGGGTGGAACGAATGGCTGTTCTGGCAGAACTCGGAGACAGGCGAGGTGCCGGGCTTCACCGGTCCCGTGGACCTCAACATCTTCGCCGGGACACGCGAGGATCTCGGGGCGTGGATGGGGCCTGTCACGCCGGGCGAGGCGCCGGCGCCCGCACCCGAGGCCGCGCCAGCTCCGGCGCCGGCGCCCGAACCGGCACCGGCGATCGCGCGCGTTCCGGATCCCGCACCGGTGCTCGATCCCGCTCCCGCCCCTGTCGCCGGGGGACGCGCGGAACCGGTCACCATCGTGGTCCCCGAAGGTCTCCCCGCGCCCGACGGCGTCAGGCTGCCCGAGACCGTCACCGTCCCGGCCCACATGCTCGACCAGATCCCGCCAGAGTTCCGCTAGACCGCCCGGCGCCGGGACACCGCCGCCCGCAGCGCCCGCCAGCCCACGAGGAACACACCGGTGGCGAGCGCGGCCACCACCATGAAACTCCAGTGTGGCACCCGCCCGTCACCCAGACCGCGGATCACCATCCCGACGACGAGCGTGCAGGCCCACACCACGACACCGGCTCGGACCCTCGCGGGGTCGCGGCGTGCGATCAGCACCGCGATCCACCCCACCAGCAGGCCCACCAGGAAAGGCCACGCCGTACCCCATACCTGGCCGATACCGAGGCCCTCGGAATGGGCGCCGCGCCCGAAGGTCGCGAACACGACCACCGACACCGCGTCTAACAGGAATACCAACGGAAGCGCCACCGTCGTCACGACTCCTTCTCGTCTCGTCGCGTCGGGCCACTCACCGCACAGGAGTCCTCGTCGGCCTCGACATGGGTCTCATCGCGGGCCCCGCGGCCGCTCCCGTCACCCTCGCCCGGCTCGCCGGGCTCGCCCGTCCGCGTCCCGTCATCGCGGACCCGCAGGAGGGGGATCGGACCGGAATGGCCGTGGACGGTCGGGCGCCACGGCGTGCCGTGCAGCGGCCACATCGCGGCGATTCCGGCCGGCGGGGCGGCGACGACCGCGGACCGGTCAGGGTGGCCAGTAGTCGACGACGACGGGCGCTCCGGAGGGGGAGAGCCGTCCTCGTGGGCGACATCGGGGTCGACCTCCACTGCTCCACGGTAGAAGAGGAAGAAGACCACCCACCCGGCCAGCGCCACCAGGACAAAGCTGACGATGCGGTAGAGGAACACCGCCGCGAACGCCTGATGCGCACCGAGTCCGCCCGCGGTAAGTGCGGTGATGAGCGCGAACTCGACCGTCCCGAGCCCGCCCGGAGTGATCGGCGCGGAGGCCACGATCTTGCCGGTCACATAAGCGATGCACAGACCTCCGATGCTGGGCTGCGCGCCGACCGCGTGGGCGGCCGCCCACAGGCAGCCGACATCGGCCACCCAGTTGAGCAGCGAGAACGCGAAGGCCTTGGAGAACTGGGTCTTGGTCATCTCGACCGCCTCGGCCTGCTCCACGATCTTGCGCACACCGGCGGCGCCGTGATCGGCGGACTTGCGTCGCCGCGCGTTGACCCAGGCCAGGAGGGTCAGCAGGGCCTCCTCGATCCTGTCCGGGTTCCGCGCGGCCCACTGCACCACCACCACGATCGCCACGAGACCGACGGCCGACAGCATGAGCAGGAACGGGTTGGACACGCGGCCCACCAGGAAGAAGCCCGCCAGCGCGAGCAGCACGATCCCCACCGCCGACAGCACCCCGGAGATCACCAGCTGCCACGACGCCACGACGCGGGTCGCACCCCACTGCCGGGTCTTGCGGTAGGTCAAGGTGGTCCCGAATACCTGACCGCCGGGAATGCACGTCGAGAACGCGTTGGCGGAGAAGACCAGGCCGACGCTCCCCCAGTACCCCACCCTGACCCCGGCCGACTGGAGGAGCACCTTCTGCACGGAGCCGTAGCTGGACATGGAGAGGTACGAGAACACCAACGCGACCGCGACCCATCCCCAGTGCGGATTGACCACCGCCGAGAACCCCTCGGCGAAGAACGGCATCTGTCCGCGGAGCCAGTAGAGGACGAAACCCAGGACGGTCAGAGTGGCGATCGCCTTGAACCAGGGGTTGGCCAGGACCATCCGGGCACCACGGCGCAGCGTAGTGCCCCGCGTCCCCTTCATCACGCCACCATAACCCGTGGGACGGCCGGGACCCAGGTTCACACTCCGGGGGCCGGGCCGGGCCTCACGCGTCGTGATCGCGTTCCCTCTCCCGCTCCCGTTCCCGCCGGAGCCGGGCGATCAGCTCTGCCGCGGGGATCTTCTCCCCCGCGCCGCCGTCGTCCCGGCGACGGGGTTCGGATCGGGGTGCGGGCTTCGGCTGCGGTGCGGGCTCGGATCGGGGTGCGGGCTCGGGCTCCGGTGCGGGCTCGGGCTCCGGTGCGGGCTCGGGCTCCGGTGCGGGCTCGGGCTGCGGTGCGGGCTCGGGCTCGAGGACCCCCACCGCGGTCGCCGAGCCCTGCGCCTCCACCGCGTCGGAGGTCGCGGAGGTCGACCGTCCGTCCACGGGCCCGTCCGGGGCGGTGACCGGCGCACCGGCGCCCGCCGACCCGACCCGTCCCGGGCCTGCGACCAGGAGCTCGGGCTCGTCGTCGATCTCGGCCTCGCCCAGGCCGACGCGCTCCTGGACGCGCTTCATCCACTTCGGCGCCCACCAGTTGTCGGTGCCGAGCATCTGCATCACCGACGGCACGAGCAGCATACGGATGACAGTGGCGTCGATGATGAGCGCGGCGATCATGCCGAAGGCGATGTACTTCATCATCACGATGTCCGAGAACGCGAACGCGCCGGTCACCACGATGAGGATGAGCGCCGCCGAGGTGATGATCCGGCCGGTGTGGGCCACCCCGTTGCGAATGGCCTCCGCGGTGCGGGCCCCGCGCGAACGCGCCTCCACCATCCGAGACACCAGGAACACCTCGTAGTCCGTGGACAGGCCGTAGATGATCGCCATGAGAAGCACGACCACGGGCGAGGTCAGCGGCCCCGGGGTGAAGCCGAGCAGGTCGGCGAGGTGACCGTCGACGAAGATCCACGTGAGGATCCCGAGCGTGGCCCCCAGCCCCAGCAGGTTCATGATCGCGGCCTTGATCGGCAGCACCAGCGAGCCGAATGCCAGGAACATGAGGATGGTGGTGGCGACGAGGACGTAGAGCACGAACCACGGCAGCCCGTCGACCAGCGCCTCCACCGAATCGCGCTCCATGGCCGGGTTACCGCCCACGTAGACCTCGGTCCCGGCGGGGATCGGGAACGCCTGCAGGTACTCGACGGTGTCGGTGGCCGCGTTGCGGTCGACGACGCCGGTCTGCAGGACCACCACGTCGCGGCCCTGCGCGTCCTGCTGGCCGGACCTGGCGAACTGGAACGGCCCGGTCAGGCCCGGCGCCTCGTTCGCCGCCGAGCGGATCTGCGACAGAGTGGTGCCGTCCGACCCGATCACGACGAGTTTCACCGGGTCCGTGCGGGTTCCGGGGAAGTTCTGGTCGTATTGTTCCTGCGCCACGCGGGTCGGGTTGTCCGGCGGGAGGTAGGTCTCGTTGATGCCGCCGAACTTGACCCCGGAGAACGGGATGATCAGTGCGACCAGGACCACCACGACCGGGACCGCCACGGCCACCGGGCGCTTCATGGAGAAGTCCGCGATGCGACCGAACAGTCCGTTCTCGACCTCTTCCCGTGAGCGGTGGCGCTGCAGGCGTTTGATGCCGAGCATGTCGACGCGGTGGCCGAGCATCATCAGAACGGCCGGCAGCAGTGTCACCGACAGAACGGCGGCGAGGATCACCGCGGCGATCGCGCCATAGGCCACCGATTTGAGGAAGTCCTGCGGGAAGATGAGCAGACCGGACAGGGTCACGCCCACCATGACCGCGGAGAACACCACCGTCCGACCGGCGGTGGCCACCGCGCGACGCACCGCCGCGTCCGGCGGATACCCCTCGGCCATCTCCTCCCTGAACCGGCTCACCACGAACAACCCGTAGTCGATGGCCAGGCCCAGACCGATCAGGGTCACCACGTTCTGGGCGAAGGAGTTCACCGGCGTGACCAGGGAGAGCAGGTGCAGGGCACCGAGCGAGCCCACGATCGTCAGCACACCCACCGCGACGGGCAGGAACGCGGCGACGACCCCGCCGAAGACCACGATGAGCAGCAGGAACACCAGTGGGAGCGCGATCAGCTCCGCGCGCACGAGGTCGGCGTCCATGCCGTCCTGCAACGCCCCGGCGACGGCCTGCACACCCGCGACGTCCGTCTGGATCCCGTCGACGTCGATCCGGTCCTCGATCACCCGGAAGTTCTGGAGGATCTCCTCCTCTTCTCCGGCGATCTGGATGGAGGCCACGGCGATGCCCTCGTCCCGGTTGACCAGGGCGGGGGACTGGTTGAACACGAAGCTGGTCACGCCGGTGACCTCATCCGGGAACTCCGTGCGGATCGAGTCGAGCGAGGCCCGGATGGGCTCCTGGAACGCCGGATCGTCGACCGTGGTGCCCTCGGGGGCGTGATAGGTGACGACGACGTCGCCCAGCGCGTCACGGCCGTACGCCTCCTGCTCGAGCCGCTCGGCCGTTGCCCACCCGCTCTCCGGGTCCTCGAAGCCGCCCTGACCGAAGGCGTTTCCGAACATGCTGCCCGCTACGCTGAGCGCGGCCATGACCACGACCATGAAGACCGTGACGAGGATGCGGCGGCGGGCGACGAGACGCCCGAGTGAGTTGAACACGGCTGCGCGCTCCTAACGCGAGGTGAGCAGGGCGGTGAGTGGCCGGAGCGGCTGCAACCAGGCCCCCTCGTCGGGCAGGTTCTCGAGGCTGACCCGGGGCAGGGGCTCCCGGAACACACCCGGGATGTCCTCCAGGTCGAGGAATCGGATCGTGTCGTGCTGGACTGCCCAGGTGGCGTGCTCCCGGAAACCGATGACGGTGACGGGGATCTCGTCGGCGAGGTCCTCCAGCGGTTCGCGGAACGCCTGCCCGTCGGCGGAGGCCACCACCACGCCCGCGAGTCGACCGGACTCGTCGCGCCGGTCGATGTGCTCGAGCATGTCGTCGTCGACATCCGAGTCCTCGCTGGTCTTGGGCTTGGCAAAGACCGCGAAGCCGACGTTGCGCAGGGCCTCGACCCAGGGGCGGACATTGTCCGAGGTACCCGGGACGATGTTGGTGAAGACGGTCGCCTCGGCCTCGAGGGTGTCGCCCGAACTCACCGACAGGTCGCCCGCGTACCCGAGCAGCCACCGCCCCAGCGCGTCGAAGCGCGGCCGGTAGAGGGCCGTCGGGCGTCCACCGAGAATCGACCCCAGCCCCATGTCGACATTGGGCGCATCCCAGACGAGCAGCACCAGGCCCGGGTCGTCGGGCGGCACCACACCGGTGATCTCGTGGTCGTCCGGTCCGTCAGGTGGGGTCATTTTCTACAGCCTCGGCCTTCTCGGAGATACGGGTGTGTCAGTCTCTGCGGCGCCAGAGGAACTCGTTGATCGCTCGTTCCTCTTGAAGACCCTTGCCCTCGAACTTCGTCACGGGTCGTTTCAGACTGAACGGTACGTGTCCGTCCCCCGGCGTGGCGTCGAGCCGCTCGAGAGACGGTTCGGCATCGCCGGTCTCGGCGATCCAGTCGGCGTAGTCGGCGTGGTCGGTGGCCACGTGGAGCACACCGCCGGGACGCAGGCGCGAGGAGATCAGGGCGAACGTCCCCGACTGCAGGAGCCGGCGCTTGTGGTGGCGCGCCTTGGGCCACGGATCCGGGAAGAACACACGGACTCCGGTCAGGCTCGCCGGCGTGATCATGTTGGTGAGCACGTCCACCCCGTCGCCGCGGATCATCCGGACGTTCTCGAGTCCCTCACGGAGGATCATCCCCAGGAGCTGGGCCAGGCCGGGTTGGTAGACCTCGACAGCGATCACGTCGACCTCCGGCTCCTCGGCCGCCATCGCCGCCGTGGACGTCCCCGTCCCGGAGCCGATCTCCACGATCAGTGGCGCGACCCGGCCGAACATGACCTGCGGATCGATCACCTCGTCCGCGACGTTGCGGCCGTAGGTGGGCCAGTGCTCCTCCCAGTTGCGTTGCTGGCCCGGGCGCAGGGTGCCGCGCCGGAACCGGTAGGCCGTGACCCGGGGGAACAGACGCGGGTCGTGATCAGGGGTCGATCCGTCCGCCGATCGGGGGCTTTCGCTCTGGTTCACCCGGTCATCATCGCGTAGTCGGGGGCCCGGGTCCGAATCCAGGGGAAGGTCTTGCCGCGGGAGCCCGGCCGGGACACCATGACCTCGTGCCGATCGTGACCCAGGACGCCGCCACCCGAACCAGGGTGCGGCCCCCTGGCGCCGACCCCGTCTCGCGGGTCCGACGGATGGTCGGTTCCGCCCGGGAGCACGGTGTCGGCCACGCGGCCGGAGACGGCCTCCGCGAGCTCGAACGGGCCCTCGACCGCGTCGACGCGCCGGTGGACATCCGCGTACGCGGCGGACTCGGGTCGGGTCGACGCACCCTCGCCGCGGCCCTGCGGACGCGACGGGGGTGGCGGCCCACGGTCGAGGACCTGGACGTGGTGGCCGCACCCGGGCGACCGGTGGGTCCTGCACCCGACGCCGAGATCATCTGCCTGCGCACGGCGCCCTGCCGCCACGAGGAGGCCTGGATGCGGCGGCCTCGCGCGCACTCCCTGCTGGTGGTGGCCACCGGCGTCGACGGTGCCGACCCGCCCCGGTGGGCCCGTGAGTTCCCCGCGGTGGACGCCCGGCAGCCGTCCGATACGTCTCTCGACGCTGTCGTGGCCTTCCTCGACCGGGCCCTGGAGAGCCTCGCGGCCGTGCGTCTGGCCCGCCTGGAGTCGGAACTGGAGACTCTCGCGGTCCACGACCGCGTCGGCGACCTCGCCGAGGCGGCGTTGTGTGCACTGGGCCCGAAGGGCAGGACATGAGCGGGAACCCGGCGGACCCGCGCGGACGGGGCGCCCTGACCGTGGCCGTGCTCGGCGCGCGGGACTCCGCCGCGCCGGCGGTCGCCGAAGCCCTCGGGGCGGTCGCGGGCCAGCCCGGTGCCGACAGCGGCCGGCACATCCGTGTCCTCGTCGACGCCGGACCCGACGAGCGGCCGGACGCGGCGGTCCTCGTCGTCGACGCCGTCTGCCCGATCCGTCCCGACGACCTCGAGGTCGCCCGTGGCGTGGCCTCCCGCGTCCCACTGGCGGTGGCCCTCGCCGGGGGAGTCGGCTCATGCCACCCCGACGCCCTAGCTCAGACCCTCGACGTCACCACCCGACGACTGGCCGAGGCGGGGGTGACGGCACCCGTGCGGGTGGTGGACTCCGACCCCTCCGCCGCGGCCGACCTGCTCCGGGTGGTGCTCGACGCCCCTGCCCCGGGGCCCGCCGCCGCGGGCACGGCCGGGTCGCGCGCGGGTCGGGGCAGCCTCCGCGGCGGAGCCGATCGGGCGACCGCACCGGACCCGGGCCCCGACACCGTCGACTGGCTCCTCGCGCGCCGCACCGAGGCGATCACCTCGCGGTCACAGGCGCTGCGACAGGACGTCCAGGCACTGCGGATGGAGGTCGTGCAGGACCTGCACCGGTCGATGCGCGACCTCGGCTCGCGCGTGCGGGAGGAGCTCGCGGCCGCGCCCAGATCACGAGTCGACGGGATAGTCCGGGAACTGGCCTCCGACGCCGATCGCGCGATCGCGGGGACCATCGTCCGGGCGGACCGTCGTGCGGACGCTCTCGTGGCCCGACACCTCGGCGCCTCCGCACCCACGACGCCGCGGATCCCCGCACCGACGGGCGGCATCACGCCGGGTCGTCCGCCCCGGAACACCGCGGAGGAGTCGATCGTGATGATCATGGGTGCCGCCGGCGGGACCGGCGTGGGTCGCATGCTCCTGGCACCACTCGCCGAGGTCCCCGGACTGTCGGTGGTGGTGATCCCGTTGGCACTGATCTGCGGCGTCGCGCTCGGGTGGACGACGGTCACGGTCCGCCGGACCCAGTCGCTCCGGACACACACGGCCGCCGTCGTGACGGAACGACTCGCCGCCCTGCGCGCGGAGGTGGAGCAGTCCCTCGGCGCCAGGATCCTGGCCGCGGAGTCCACCATCACCGACGGCTTCGCTCACGACCCGGGCCCACGGGTCGCCGACCTCGAACGCCGTATCCGCCGGTCACGGCTCGCCGGGAGAGCCCCCGGAACCACGCCGGCCACAGTCTCCCCGGATACCGTTGGCACTCCCACGCCCGCCCTCGCCACCCCGGAGAGCCCCTCGCCATGACCGACTCCTTCCCCGGATCCGACCCGTCCGACTTCAGCACCCGACCCGACGTGTGCGGCCTCGACGGGGCCCCGCTCGCCGAGGCCTCGTCCCTCGGCCTCCACGTCCCGGTGGGTGACGGCGTTCTCGATCTCGGGTCACCCGAGGCGGACCTGGACGGGGACGGATTCATGGAGGCCGTCACCCGGGGCGACGGCCGGGGGCTCACCGTCTACACGGACGTCGACGGCGACGGCACCGTCGACCACGTCTCGACGGTCCGTTTCGACGGCAGCTACGACTCCTGGCGACTGGCCAATCCCGCCGAGGGGGTGCCGTTCGGCGGCTTCACCAATGAGACCCCGGCGGGGTCCCCCGAGTCGGCCCCGTCCCACGCCAGGTGGGAGCGGATAGACCACGGCCACATCTGAAAAGTTGAGGGATTGCTCACCTCGAGGCCGCGAACGAGGCCCGGACGGCGGCGGTGTGATCGGGTTGACGATAGTCTGTGACCGATACCATGCACCGTGTACGAGGAGCTGTGATGACCACCACCACCATTCCCGGCCTCGAGGGTCAGGCGCCAACCGATCACGCGGAGATGCTCGCGTGGGTCGCCGAGGTCGCCGAACTGACCCAGCCGGAGCGGGTCGTCTTCGCGGACGGCTCGGACGAGGAGTGGGACCGCCTCACGACCGAACTGGTGGAGCACGGCACCTTCGTCCGACTCGATGAGTCGAAGAAGCCCAACTCGTTCCTCGCCCAGTCCGACCCCAAGGACGTGGCGCGCGTCGAGTCGCGGACGTTCATCTGTTCGGCCACCGAGGATGGCGCAGGCCCCACCAACAATTGGCGGGACCCGGCCGAGATGCGCGGCCACATGACCGAGTTGTTCAGCGGCAGCATGCGTGGCCGCACGATGTACGTGGTGCCCTACTGCATGGGCCCCCTCGACGCCGAGGATCCCAAGCTGGGCATCGAGCTCACCGACTCCGCCTATGTCGTCGTGTCCATGAAGATCATGACCCGCATGGGCACCGCCGCCCTGGAGAAGATCGGGTCCGACGGCGAGTACGTCAAGGGCCTGCACACCGTGGGTGCGCCCCTCGAGCCCGGCCAACACGACGTCCCGTGGCCGTGCAACGAGGAGAAGTACATCACCCATTTCCCGGAGACCCGAGAGATCTGGTCGTTCGGATCCGGGTACGGCGGCAACGCGCTGCTGGGCAAGAAGTGTTTCGCCCTGCGGATCGCCTCCGCGATGGCCCGTGACGAGGGCTGGATGGCCGAGCACATGCTCATCCTCAAGCTCATCTCCCCGGAGGACAAGGTCTACTTCATCGCCGCGGCGTTCCCGTCCGCGTGCGGCAAGACCAACCTCGCCATGCTGCAGCCGACGATCGAGGGGTGGCGCGCCGAGGTCGTGGGGGACGACATCGCCTGGATGCGCTTCGGCGAGGACGGCCGACTCTTCGCGGTCAACCCCGAGTACGGCTTCTTCGGTGTCGCCCCCGGCACCAACTACTCGTCGAACCCCAACGCGATGAAGACGCTGGAGGCGGGCAACTCGATTTACACCAACGTCGCCCTCACGGACGACGGTGACGTGTGGTGGGAGGATCTGGAGGGAACCCCGGACCACCTGATCGACTGGCTCGGCAACGACTGGACACCCGTGGGCGACGGCGGGGCGGGCAACGCCGCCCACCCCAACTCCCGCTACTGCGTGCCGATCAACCAGTGCCCGGTCACGGCCGAGGAGTTCAACTCCCCGGAGGGCGTGCCGATCTCGGCCATCCTGTTCGGCGGGCGCCGGGCGGACACCGTGCCTCTGGTGAGCGAGGCACACTCGTGGAACCACGGCGTCTACATCGGGGCCACCCTCTCCTCCGGCCAGACCGCGGCCGCGGAGGGCAAGGTCGGTGCGGTCCGCCGGGACCCGATGGCGATGCTGCCCTTCATCGGATACAACGTCGGTGACTACTTCCAGCACTGGGTGGACATGGGCGAGCGCGGTGGCGACAAGATGCCCAAGGTCTTCCTGGTCAACTGGTTCCGCAAGGGCGCGGACGGCCGCTTCCTCTGGCCCGGTTTCGGTGAGAACAGCCGCGTCCTGAAGTGGGTCGTGGACCGCATCGAGGGCCGAGTCGAGGCGGACGAGACCGTTGCGGGGTTCACCGCCCGCGCCGCGGACATCGACCTCACCGGACTCGACACCCCGGTCAAGGACGTCGAGGAGGCGCTGGCGATCGACCCCGAGGAGTGGCGCCGCGAGCTCCCGCTCATCACCGAGTGGTTGGACTTCTGCGGGCCCAAGGTCCCGTCCGAGGTGCACGAGCAGTTCGCCGCACTCAAGGAGCGCCTGGGCTGACGGGTCGGGCTGGCGGGTCGGGCGGGCGGGCCGCACCCTGCGAGGGTGCGGCCCGCCCGCGATCCGTGTGACCGACCCCCTTTCCAAGATCCCCGATCAGTGAGACAGTGGTCGCGTCATCAATACACTGGGCGCATGAGTGGAGAAGTGGGATGAGACTCGCCGTTGTCGGTCTCATCGCCGTCCTCGCCGGAGGAGTGGGGGTCGCGGCGGCAGCCGTGGTGCTCGGCCCAGTGGACACCCCGGCACCCCCCGTCGATGAGGTCGTCGACCAAGCCGCCGCACCGCGATCGGACCCCCCGGTCGACAGCGGTGGCACCCTCATCGAGGGATCGAGACCGCACCTGACGGTGCGTTCCGGTATGCCCTCGGTCATGCTCGCCGGCACGATCCCGGGGTTCCTCGCACTCCTGCCCGCCTCGGCGAGCACGCTGCCCACCCTCGCGCCGTTCTCGGACGCGACCGGCGGGCCGGACACTCCCCTCCCCGCTCGTCGAGCGGGTACGTCCGCCGTCACTCCGGCGGTCGGGAGCCCGACCTCTACCGCCCGGACCCCCGCCCCCGCTGGCGGCGCCACCTCCGCCCCGTCGGCGGCGGCTCCCCGCCCCCCGGTCGTCGGGGGCCCGGCCATCCTCTCGACAGACGTCGAGGTGGCGCCCGTGGCGGTCCCACCCGCGGTCGGAGCGCCCCCGATGGACCGCCCACCACCGCCACACGCCGCGGGCACCGGTCGCCCCGACCACGCGGCGACCACCGGGCCTCCGGCACACGCCACCGTCACCCCGCGCGGCGACGGTCCACCCCGCGACTCCTCGCGGACCGACGCCCGGCCCACACCGGGGTGACCCCGCGGCTCGGTAGCGCTCGCTCGGCCCGGTGGTGGTACTCGGCACGCCTGCGCATCACGCTCGGCATCACGCTCACCTCGGCGGCCGTGTTCACCGCGATGGTCCTGTTCACCCTGCAGGTGCTCTACCTCACGGCTGAGCGGACGACGGACCTGCGACTCAATCGGGAGGCCGCCGACTTCACGACCTTCATCGACGCCGGGGTGCTGCCGTCGTCCGAGACGGAGGACCCCACCACCGAGCAACTCATCCGTGCCTATCTGGCCCAGCAGTACCCGTCGTCCGAACTGCTCCTCGTGGGGACCGCCACCACGTCGGGCACGCAGTTCACGCTCTCGAGGTTCAGCGCGGAGGACGACACACTCTTCCCCCCGTCCATGCGGTCCCAGATCCAACGGATCGGCCTGGTGTCAGACGAGGGGTCGGGAGTCATCGACGGCACCGTGCGCTGGCGCAAGGCCGAGGTCGACGGCCCCGCGGGCCCGGCCAACATCGTGGTCGCGATCAGCGACGCCCCCACCCGGGAGGACACCGACCGCGTCGCCGACCTGCTGCTGAGCACCGGCGCCGGTGGCATCGTCCTCAGCGCGCTCGTGGCCTGGCTCCTGGCCGGCCGGATGATCGTCCCGGTCCGTCGGATCCGCGAGGCCGCGGAAACGATCTCGGCCGCGGACCTCTCCCGTCGGGTCCCGGTCGACGGGCCCGACGAGATCGTCTCACTGGCCGACACGGTCAACGCGATGCTCGAGCGCGTGGAGGAGGCCTACCGGACCCAGAGGGAGTTCCTCGACGATGCCGGCCACGAGCTGCGCACCCCCCTCACCGTGGTGCAGGGCAACCTCGACCTCATGCCCGAGGACCCCGATGCCCGGGCGGAGACGACCCGGATCATGCAGGACGAGTTGTCGCGGATGACCCGGATCGTCGAGGACCTGCTCACCCTCGCGCGGTCCGATCGGCCGGACTTCCTCCGGACCGCCCCCACGGACGTGGCGGAACTGGTGTTGGACGTCGAGGCCAAGATCGACGTGATCGCGGACCGGGAGTGGACGGTGCTCCCGTACGCGGAGGACATCGCCCTGCTGGACCAGCATCGGATCACCCAGGCTCTCATCCAGTTCTGCTCCAACGCCGTCCGGTTCACGGGCCCGGGCGACGTCATCGAGATCGGGTGCCGCGCCATCGCCGCCGGGGACCCGACGGTCACCGACGACATGGCGGCGGGCCCGCTGCCCGATCCGCCGGAACGCGAGACCTACCGCCGACGCCTGTTGTGGTGGGTACGGGACACGGGGCCCGGTGTCCCACCCGGCGAGGAGGAGAGCATCTTCGAGCGGTTCCACACCGCCCGCGGGCAGCTCCGCGACGGGCGCGGGGGTACCGGGCTGGGACTGGCCATCGTCGCGACGATCGCCCGGGCACACGGTGGGCGTGCGTTCGCCTTCAACGCCAAGGGCGGGGGGGCCGCCTTCTGCATCGTCGTCCCCTGTGTCCCCGCGAGCAACGACCCAGGGCACGACACGGACTGATGTGACGCTCGAACGGGTTCCCCGTGGGATACTCCATTGTCGGAGAAGGAGGGTTGCATGACGAATGTTCTCGTCGTGGAGGATGACGATCTCATCCGCTCGGTACTGGTCAAGGCACTCGGCGGCGCCGAGTACACCGCACTCGAGGCGGTGGACGGGGAGAGCGCGCGGTCCATCCTGTCGACCATCTCCGACATCGACCTGATGTTGCTCGACATCGGGCTGCCGGACGTCGACGGCCTGACGCTGCTCCGTGAGGCGCGCGACCGCGGCTTCGCCGCACCCGTCATCATCCTCACGGCCCGCGACACCGTCGCGAACACCGTGGAGGGACTGGACTCCGGTGCCAATGACTACATGGTCAAGCCGTTCCGGGTGCCGGAGCTGCTGGCCCGCATCCGGCTCCGTCTGCGCGAGCACGAGGCGTCGGAGGATCCGGGGATCCTCGAGCACGCCGGGATGCGGCTGGACATCCGCACCCGCCGGGTCGAGGTCGACGGTCGCATCCAGGAACTGACCAACCGTGAGTACTCCCTGCTGGAGATGCTGCTGCGCAACAAGGGCGAGACCATCAGCCGTGAGCAGTTGCTCGAGAGCGTGTGGGGCATGGACTTCGACCCCGGTTCGAACATCGTCAACGTCTACATCCGGTCGTTGCGACGCAAGATCGGCGAGAACAAGGTCCACACCGTGCGGGGCGTCGGCTACCGCGTGGAGTGAGCTCGCGGGTGACCGCGTCGGCCCCGGTGGCGGGCCGGTAACCCGGTGGGGTCCCGGCCCGCCGGTGGCGTGGCGCGGTCAGCCGCTCACTGCGTGGGCGGTTCCCACCCGAACGGCATGAGCACGCTCTGCAGTTCGCAGTAGGCGTCCAGCCCCTCGGGCCCGTTCTCGCGTCCGAGTCCGGAGTTCTTGAAGCCGCCGAACGGCGCGCTCGGATCGAAGGCGTACCAGTTGATGCCCATCGTGCCGGTGCGCACCCGCTGCGCTACGGCGAGCGCGGCGTCCGGGTCGGCCGAGTAGACGGCGCCGGCGAGGCCGAACTCGGAGTCGTTGGCGATCTGCACGGCCTCGTCGACGGTGTCGTACGCGATGACCTGGAGCACGGGCCCGAAGATCTCCTCCTGGGCGATGGTCATGGAGTTGTCGACGTCGGTGAACACCGTCGGCTGGACGAAGGCGCCCTCGGCGACGCCGGCGGGCAGCCCCTCGACCCGGCCGCCCCCGTAGGCGAGGGTCGCGCCCTCCTCGACACCCGTGCGGATGTACCCTTCGACGCTGTCCTTCTGCTTGTGGTTGGCCAGCGGCCCGAACGCGGTGCCCTCGTCGGACGGGTCTCCGACCGGCATGGCCTTGACGTTCTCCACCAGCGCGTCGACCACCTCGGCGTAGCGCGACCGGGGTGCGAGGATGCGGTTCTGGGACACGCACGCCTGTCCGGAGTTCATCAGCGCGGAGAACACCATGGTGCCCGCGTGGGCGGCGATGTCCGCGTCCTCGAGGATGATCGCGGCGCTCTTCCCGCCGAGCTCGAGCGAACACCGGGTGAGGTTCCGGGCGGCGATGCCGGCGATGTGCTTTCCGACATCGGTGGATCCCGTGAACGAGATCTTGTCGACCTCCGGGTGGGAGACCAGGTGGTCGCCCACGGAACTGGGGCCGGTGACGACCGACAGCACCCCCTCCGGCAGCCCGGCCTCGCGGAACAGGTCCGCCAGCCACAGGGCGGAGAGCGGGGTCGCGGAGGACGGCTTGAGGATCACCGAGCTGCCCGAGAGCAGGGCCGGGCCGAGCTTTGCCGAGTTGAGGTAGAGCGGGACGTTCCACGCGGTGACGGCGGCGACCACCCCGACGGGC
Source organism: Dietzia sp. UCD-THP (assembly GCF_000349585.1). Lineage (NCBI taxonomy): Bacteria > Bacillati > Actinomycetota > Actinomycetes > Mycobacteriales > Dietziaceae > Dietzia > Dietzia sp. UCD-THP. The sequence continues at coordinate 26,977 of NZ_AOSR01000053.1, read as the reverse complement.
TGGCGGGTCACCACGGAGGCGCCGAAGTCACCCTGCCGCACCTCGGACCACGGGAAGTCGGTGGCCAGCCCCGAGTAGTAGCGCAGCACTGCGAGGGTGGGCGTCACCTGGATCATCGCAGCCGTGCCCGTGGGAGTGCCCATCTCGTCGGAGAGGATCCGGCAGACCTCTCCCTGTCGCTCCTCGAGCATGTCGGCGACCCGGCCGATCAGTGCGCCACGCTCCGCGGGCGGGGTGCGCCGCCACACGCCCGACTCGAAGGAGTCGCGGGCCTGGTTGACCATCTCGTCGACGTCCTCGGTGGTGGTCTCGGCCACCCTGCCGACGACGGCGTTCGTGGCCGGGGACGTCACCTCGAGAACACCCGTGGTGATGGGATCGGTCCAGCGGGTGCCGGAGAAGAGTTTGTCATGGACGACGACCACGGGGACCTCCGCGAGGTAGAAAACGAGAACACGTTCCACTCATGGTAGACGAGTGTCCGACTTCGCGCGGCGGCTAGCGCGCCCGCAGCACCACCACGAGATTCGACACCAGGACCTCGCGCACCACCGGCACCCGCACCAGCCACCACGCCCACCGTGGGTGATACCTCGGGAAGGCGGCGAGCAGGTCACCCGATCCCGTCCCACGCGCCCACTCGAGACCCTCGGCGCACCCCACCCGGAACAACGATTCGCCGTACACGTTCTTCGGCGGGCGGCCGTGGCGACGTTCGTACAGTCGCCGCGCGCGATGCCCACCGAGGTAGTGCGTCACTCCCATCTCGTGGCCACCGAACGGGCCGTACCACAGGGTGTAGGAGACCACGACGAGGCCGCCGGGCCTCGTCACCCTGCACATCTCCTCGGCCATCGTCCAGGGCTCGGGCACGTGCTCGGCCACGTTGGAGGAGATGCACACGTCCACCGAGCCCGACCGGATGGGCAGCGACATCCCGCTCCCCCGGACCGACCCCGCCTGGTCCAGTCCGGCCGCCGACATCTCCCCCACATCGGGTTCGACGGAGACGTAGCGCGCCCCCTCGGCGGCGTAAGCGTCCGAGAAGTACCCGGGCCCGCCCCCCACGTCGAGCACCGTGAGGCCCGGGAGCCTCGCCCCCGGCCCGGCCGGCGCCAGGTCCCCGGCGTCCGCCCACAGGTCCGCCACCAGTTCGACCGTGTCGCGCGCCAAGCCGGAGTAGAAGGCATCCGGGTCGGACTGCTCGAGAGGGAACGACCGCAGGAGACCGAGCGAGCGTCCGAGACTCGCCCGGCGGGCCACCGAACGGAGCGCGCCGGACCGATGATCTGCAGGTGGGGTCACAGCGGAGACGATACCGGCGGGCCCGCGGCCGATCCGCGCTGCGTACAGTGTGCGCCGTGGCTCGAATCCTGCTGCTGTGCTGGCGAGACAGCACCCATCCACAGGGCGGCGGCAGTGAGCGCTACCTGGAGCACGTCGCGGACGGCCTGGCGGCCGCCGGGCACACCGTCGTCTACCGGACCTCCCGTCCCCGTGGAGCGCCCCGTTCGGACGTGAGACGAGGTCTCGCCGGGGCCGGGCCAGGTTCCGCGGCAGCGGCAGGGGCAGGGGCAGGGGCAGGGGCAGGGGTCACGATCAGCCGTGGCGGCGGCCGCTTCACCGTGTACCCGCGGGCACTCGGGGCGATTCTCCTCGGTCGGTTCGGGGTGGGCCCGCTCGGTCGGTTGCGACGACCCGACGTCGTGGTCGACACCCAGAACGGCGTCCCGTTCTTCTCCCGCTTCGCCACCACCGCGCCCGTGGTGGTGCTGGTCCACCACATCCACCGCGAGCAGTGGCCCGTCGCCGGGTGGCTGTTCTCGAGGATCGGCTGGTGGATCGAGTCGCGCCTCTCGCCGCGAGTGCACTCGGGCAGCCAGTACGTCACCGTGTCACTTCCGTCGGCGGAGGAGCTCGTCGAGCTGGGAGTGGCTCCGGAGCGGATCGCGGTGGTCCGCAACGGTCTGGACCCGCTGCCTGACGGCGTGCGCCCGGGCGGGCCCGGGACCCGCGCCGACGGCCCGCACCTGGCGGTGTTGTCCCGACTCGTGCCGCACAAGCATGTCGAGGACGCTCTGGACGTCGTGGCGGCGCTCCGTGGGACCCACCCCGGCCTGGTGCTGGACGTCATCGGCAGTGGCTGGTGGTCCGACCGCCTCCGCGAGTACGCGGCCGAACGGGGTCTGGACCGAGACCAGGACCGAGGCCAGGACCGAGCCCGAGACAGGGGTCAGGACGGCGCCGGGCCCCGTCACCCCGCGGGTGCGGTCGTGTTCCACGGTCACGTGGACGAGGCCACCAAGCACCGGATCCTCGCCGCCGCGACGCTCCACCTCATGCCCTCGAGGAAAGAAGGGTGGGGTCTGGCCGTCTCCGAAGCCGCGCAGCACGGTGTCCCCACCATCGGATACCACCGCGCGGCCGGGCTGCGGGACTCGATCGACGACGGCGAGACCGGCCTGCTCGTGGATGACGTCGCGGCCATGACGACCGCCACCGAACGCCTGCTGGCCGATTCCGAACTCCGTGACCGGATGGGCGAGGCCGCGCGACGCAAGGCCGCCGCGCTCTCGTGGCCCGCGACCGCGTCGGCGATGGCGGAGGTCCTCACCGCCGTCACCGAAGGACGACGGGTCACCGGGGTGATCGGCGGCCCACCGCGGCGAGGATCATCGCCGCCAGACCGGTGACCAGCCACGCCACGTGCGCCACGAGGACCGCAGCCCGGGAGGCCTGGGACGCGGGCGGCGGGGCGGGCGGCGGCACGGCGAGCTCCTGACCGTCCGTCCCACCCAGCTCGTAGAGGACGAGTTCGGGGTCGGCGAACCTCGTCGTCGTCGCCGACAGGGTCCGGTCGGACTCCCCCCGGGGGCCGGCGGAGGTGCGCTCGTCGAGCACCCACCGCACCCCCAGTGCGGTCAGCGCGCGGGGGTGGTCGCCGCGTAGCAGCGCCTCGGTGGCCTCGCGGGCGCGGTCACCCTCCCCCGTCACCGTGCCGGCACCGCCCACCACCAGATCACCGGGGACCAGGACCCGGGTGTCGAGCATCCGGGGTGCGGGGTCGAGCACGGCGGCCCCGCCAGCCCACAGCGGGGTGGAACGGAACGACCCGGCCGGCAGGACCAGCATGTCGCCGGGCCGGCCGTCGACGATTTCGGCCACCCGGGCCCACCCCTCGCCGTACGTGACCGGATGGAGCGAGTCCCACAGCACGCGCGGGGCGTCGGGTACGGCGGCGACGGCCACGGCCGTGAGCAGCACCGCCGCCCCGACGGGTCGTAGCCGGGGGGCCAGCGCCCGAGCCGCCAGGCCCCAGGCGAGCACGGTGGCCGGCAGGGCGAACGCCACGAACTTCTGGGTGTCGCGCAGCAGGCCCGCCGCCGGGATCGCGTCGACCACCGCCGCGAGCGCGGCGATCCCAGGGGCCGTCGCCGACAGGGCCACGACCAGCCAGGTGACCAGCGCGAGGGGGACCGTGGCGCGGACCGTCGGGTCACGCCGGGCCCGCCAGATTCCGGGGGCCGCCACGGCCCAGACCGCCAGGAGGAGCACCAGTGCCGCGGCCGCCCACCAGCTCGTGCGGGAGGGCGGGACGGCCGCGGAGTTCCAGATCCCGCCCAGCGCCACCACCGAGCCCAGGGTGCCGATTCCGGTCTCGGCGCGGGCCGCGAACGCAGCGACCCCAGGGGTCCCTCCGACCGCGAACCCGCCGCCCTCGCCGACGCCGCCCGCCCCGCCGCCCGCGAGCACAGTGGCCAGCACCCAGGGCAGCGCGGTCACCGCGGCCACCGCCGCGAGCACCGCGGCCGACCTCGCCCGTCGGCGCGCCCCGCAGGCCAACGACACCGCTGCGGCCACCACCGCCAGCACCCAGCCGGTCGGGGTGAGCCCCGCCACGGCCACCGCCGCGCACGCCCCCGCGAGGCGGGGCCTCGGGCCGGCCAGCAGCGCCGGCAACGTCACGACCGCGGCCACCCCGGCCAGCAGGGACCAGTGGCCCTGGAGGAGACGCTCCACGACCAGCGGATTCCACACCGCCACCACGACGGCCGGCAGCCTCACCAGGTGGCCCGACCACCCCGGGGTGTCGACGCCCGCACTGGTCACCCCGCGGACCACCTGCCGGACCAGAGCGCCCGCGGCGACCGCTATCCACACGCAGAACGCCGCCGTGAGCAGCCCCGTCAGCGGCCACAGCGGCAGTCCGATGCCCTCCAGAGCGCGGGTCGCCCAGGCCACCGCCACGTCCTGCGGCACCGCCCGCGCCGCCGACTCGCCGAGGCCCAGAGCGGCGTCCGACAGCGGCGGAGTCGGCGTGGCCACCCAGTCCCGGAGCAACGGGAACCCCGGGCGGGCCAGGCCGGCCAGCAACAGCGCCGTGATCACCACCCCGACCGCGGCATCCACCGCGACGGCCACCCGCGAATCCGGCACCGGAACCGGAACCGGGCCCGGACCCGCGGGTCCGTGGCGCGGACCGGTCCCGGTGGCTGACATGGGCACATTCCACCATGCCGTCCGACGCGCCGAGGTCGCGGGCGACACCCTACGATCACCGGTGTGGACCCTCAGGCACGCGCGGCGGCACCCGGCTCCGCGACCAGGCGTTTCCTGACCGGTGCCGGGGCGGTGACGCTCGGGTCCCTGGTGGCCAACATCGCCGCGTACCTGCTCCACCTGCCGGCCTCCCGCTGGCTCGGGCCCGAGGGGTACGGCGCGTTCGCCGCCCTGCTCTCCGCGCAACTGCTGGTCGCGGTGCCGTCGCTGGCGCTCCAGGCCGTCGTGGCACGGGAGCTCGTCAGAGGGGTCCCGCACGAGGCACTGCGCTCCCTGGGCGCGCGGGTCGCGCTACTCGTGGCGCTCATCGCGGCGCTCGCCGTGGCCCCGGTGTCCCACCTGCTCGACACCCCTGTCCTCGCCACCGCCGCCGCGCTGTCCCCCGGGCCGGTGTTGTGCCTGCTGGCCGCCGAACAGGGGTTGCTGCAGGGCGCCGAGCGGTTCCGCGCCCTCGCGATGGTGCTCGCGCTGGCGGGAGCCGGCAAGGTCATCCCGGCGGTCGCGGTGCTGGCCGCGGGTGGCGGGGTCGGGACGGCGCTCGCGGCGGGAGCGGTCGGTGTGGCGGGTGCCTGGCTCGTGGCCCGTCTGGTGGCCGCCGGGGTGGGCAGGTCGACGACGACGAGGGGTTCCCGCACCCGGGCCGGCGGCGCCGTGGTGTCGTCCCCCGGTGTGACGGCCGTGCTGGCCGCCGGCCAGGTCCAACTGGTGATGATGGCGCTGACCTCGGTCGACCTTCTCCTGGCCCGCGCTCTGCTCTCGCCCGAGGACGCCGGCCGCTACGCGCTCGGCGCGGTGGCCGCCAAGGCCGCGTTCTGGCTGCCCCAGGCGGTCGGCACCGTGCTCTACCCGAGGATGGCCGACCCCGCCGGCCACCGCGGTGCGGTCCGCTCGGCCGTGGGCGTACTGCTCGGGATCGGCGCGGTGGTGGTGCTCGCCGCCGTGGTGGCGGCGCCGCTCGTGCCGGCCATGGTGGGCGAGGGCTACCGGCCGGTCACCGGGGTGCTGTGGGCCTTCGCGAGCCTCGGCGTCACCCTGAGCGTCCTGCAGGCGTTCCTCCTGTCGACCATCGCCGCCAACCGGACCGTGGAGGCGGGGATCGCGTGGATCGGCCTGCTGCTCACCGCCGCGGCCGTGTGGGCGGTGCCCCGGGAGTTGTCCTCGGTTCTCGGGGCGACCCTCGTCGTCGTCGTCCTCACCACCCTCGTCGCCGGCTGGCGGGCCCTGAGGGTCCGTCCCGCCTGAGCGTCCGAGCTGGCAGGCCACCCCAGGCCAGCCAACGAGAAGAGCGTCCCGCACACCCGCCTCTCGGGCGATGTGTGCGGAACGCTCTTACCGTTGGACCGGGTCGGCGGGCGACCGGGTCGGCGGGACATCAGGCGCGCGGCGCCGGCCCGGCTACCCCGTCCCCGCGGGCGCCACGGGTGGCGCGCGTCCCCCGTCCGGTGCGACCACCGGCGGCGCCGCGCACGCCCAGCAGGATCCCGCCGAGCACGGCCAGGACGCCGAGCACGCCCAGCACCGCCGGCAGGATGCGACCGAACGTGTTGAGGGTGTCGGCCGTCTCCTGGGCGGCGGACAGGGTCCGTTCCTGGGTCTCCTCGTTCCACCCGGACTCGAACCGGACGGCCGTCCGAGTGGGCTCGGCCCGCTCTTCCTCCATGCCCGCCGCATCGTTGACGAAGGCCTCTGCCTCGTCCTGGTCCTCGGCGAAGAACTGGTAGATGTTCTCGCTGCCGTTGATGACCTGACCGGTCTCGGGGTTCACGTACACCGTGCGGGTGTTGGTGTAGAAGCGACGCATGTCGACCTCGCGCTCCGGATCACCCGCCAGACCCCACTGTCCCGCGGTCATGCCCTCGCGCCGATAGCTGGCCAGGACGGCCTCCACGGCGGGGTCGTACCCGTCGCTGATCGAGGCGAAATGATCGCGGATCGAGGACCACATGTCGATCGGTCCGAGCTCCTGACGGAACTCGTACGCGTCGATGCCGCCGACGGTGGTCTCACCGACGAAGGAGATCGGATTGGTGGTGAAGGTGCTGGCGTCGAAGTAGTCGTAGTCCCGCTGCTCGGTGTCGAACGGGAACTTGTACTGCAGACCCCGTCGGACGAACCCGGCCGGTGCGGTCTCGTCGCCGGCACCGGTGGCGACCAGCTGCAGGGTGCTCACGGCCTCGTCGGTCGGCTCGGCGGCCACCCGGTCCACGGTGACCCGGTCGATCGACGCGTTGACCAGGCCTTCGACCCCGTCCGATCCGCTCTTGTCCTCACGGAGCAGCGACTGCGCGGCCTGGAACGTGATGATCTCGGCGTCCGACGGCTCGACCGCCTGGACGCGGCGCTGCGAGTAGAGCGGGATGTCGTTGTCGATGAAGCAGGTGACCGGGAACTGGACATCCGAGTCATCGGCCGCCGGACCGCCCGGGGTCTCGACGACCTGCTCGTCGTCGGTCGCGCCTTCGTCGGGCGAACCGCCGGCCGCGTCCTCGTCGTCGTTCGCGCCCCCGGCGCGGCACTCGGGGCGGTCGGCGTTGAGCTCGGTCGGCGAGTTGCCGGCCAGCGCCGCGCCGACCAGTACCGCACCCTGCGTGGTGTTGGTGACCGTGGTGGTGTTGATGTCCAGCGGGGTCTTCTTCTGCGCCGGCACCACGAAGAAGACCAGCGCCAGTGCGATAGTGATGAGGAACGCGCCGAGCCCGACGAGGACCAGTGCGGGCACTGACGACCTCCGTCCCGCGGAACTGCTCTGTCGTGCCATCGGTTGTCCTCCTGGAGTCGCCCTGGATCCACCGGTTACCCCCGGGTAGCTTCCGGGTCGGTCGCCGGACCGGATCATCATCAGGAGAAGATTAACAGTGATGAAGAACGCATTCGCCACCCCCGACCGACAAGTCGGAACTCTCCCGTCCGCGACCGGGTTCGTGCCGGCGTTGGAGGGCTTCCGCGCGGTCGCCGCGATCGCCGTCCTCACCACGCACGTCGCGTTCCAGACCGGGTCCTCCACGGGCTCGGCGGTCAACCGACTCTGGGGCAGGTTCGACCTGTCCGTGGCCGTGTTCTTCGCCCTCTCCGGCTTCCTGCTGTGGCGGGCCCACGCCCTGCACGCCCGCCGGGGCGGACCCGGCACCGCCCGGTCGCCCTGGTCCTACCTGCGTTCACGGCTCATCCGCATCATGCCCGCCTATCTCGTCGTGGTGGCCGCGGCGTTCCTCCTCATCCCCCAGAACGCTCGCACCTCGGCCTCGACCTGGATCGCCAACCTGACCCTGACGCAGGTGTACGTCCCCGACTCGCTGGTCGAGGGCCTGACCCACGCGTGGTCGCTGTCCGTGGAGATGTCCTTCTACCTCGTCCTGCCGCTGCTGTGGTGGGCCCTGGCCGGGCTCCGGGGCCGCGCGGCGCGGTGGCGGATCCCGGTGATCGCCGCCGTGGGGGTACTGAGCCTGGCGTGGGCTCTGGTCCCCTGGTACGGGCTCGGGCTACCCGAACGGGTCAACGACCAGATCCTGCCCCCTGCGTTCGCCTCCTGGTTCGCGGCGGGCATGATCCTCGCCGAGCTCGCCGCCGCCCCGCCCGGTCGGCTGGCGGCGCTGGCCCGACACCGGCACGCACGATGGGGCTGGTGGGCCGTCGTCGCGCTGGCGCTCGGGGTCAGCACCGTCCCGCAGTGGTTCACCGAGGGCTTCGTGCACCCGTCCGGCCCCGAGTTCGCGGCCCGGACCGCACTCGGAGCCGTGGTGGCGTTCTGCCTGTTGGCTCCGGTGGCGCTGGCCCCGCCGGGGCAGCGGTTCCTGGTGCTGGACTCCGCAGTGATGGGCGCGCTCGGCCGGTGGTCCTACGGGGTGTTCCTGTGGCACGTGCTGGTCCTGCACTTCGCGTTCCAGATCGCGTTCGTGCCCATGTTCTCCGGGCACATGCTCGAGATCTGGCTGATCACCGTGGTGGTCTCCACCGTTCTCGCGGCGGCGAGCTACGCGCTCGTGGAGGTGCCGTCGGGGCGCTGGTCGGCCCCGCGACGCACCCCCCGCGGGACGCCGGAGACCGACGGCCAGGCCGCGGCCACCCCGGCGCAGACGAGCCCCGCCACGGTCGCGACCTGAGGGAGCCACCCGTCACCGGCGTACCCCAGCGGGTCCGGCCAGGGTGCGCGGGACAGCACCGCAGCCCCGGCGACGATCCCCACCCCCGCGCCCGCGACCAACAGGTCCCGCGCCCGCCGCGCGCCCAGGTGACGGCTGGCCACCAGCGCCCCTGCGAGCACCACCGCCGCCATCCCCAGCCCGACCGGGCCGGCCACCGCGTAGGCCACGGCCACCGTCGCGACCGAGGTGACGACCCCGCCGCCGCGGCGCACCTGCGCGGGCGCCCCGGCTCGGTCTCGGCCGCGGAGAAGGAAGAGGAGCACCACGAGCGCCAGTACGAACGGCCCGGTCGACGGCGCTGCCCGGTACGGACCGTCGAGCGGGACGGTCAGCACGAGGGTGGAGCCGGTCGCGGAGGCGGGCAGCACCCAGCCCTGCTTCCACCCGTCCACCGTCACCGGGCGGGGGTCGGGCACCTCGGTGCCGTCGTCGGCGACCAACCGGGCCCGCCACGCGGGGGTCACCGACTCGGGCACCACCAGGACGCGCTCCCGCGGGGCGGCGGGCACCTGCAGCTCGCGTCGGGAGGCCTCCCACCGGGCGGTCGTGACCGCCCGGGTCGGCTGCAGCTCCCCGCCCAGGACGGGCGCGCCCGGGGCGGCCTCCGGGTCGACGACGACGAGGCCCACCGTGTCCACCGAGAACGCCTCCCCGGGATCCACCGAGACCTCCACCGGGCCGGCGGGTATCGCGACGGGGTCGTCGTCGCACGGTTGGACGGCGATCGCGCGGCCCTCGAGCAGTTCGCGCCGTGTGGTCGACAGGCGGGTGGGGACCGTCCGGTCGCCGATGACCACCCGGGGTCCGTCCTGACAGGACAGGGTGACCGGTTCGCCACCCGCCGCCGGGAGGGCTCCGATCCGGGCGCCGGCGGCGTCCTGAACCCACACCTCGGCGATCCCCGCCGGGACCTGCGTCCCATCCGGGGCCCGTACGTCGTCCGCGGCGTCGATCCGGACCGTGACGGTATCGGTGTGGTCGGCAGGGAGCGGGACGACGACGGAGCCGTCCTCCTCGGTCGGGAGCTCGTCGAGGTCGACGCGCGTGGTCTGGAGCCCGGTGTCCACCGCGATGACCCTGGGAGCCGCCGGTGCGTCAGAGCGCGGTGACCACAGCCTGAGTGAGCCGACCAGGTGGCGGCCGGGCAACCCCAGCTCCACCGTCGGCGAGGGGACGTCGGGGGCGTACCAGCTGGTCGACCGGTCCCCGTCGACGGCCGCGGAGGGCCCGCCGGCGGGGTCGGTCACCAGGGACTCCCCCGCCGCCCGGACCTGACGCGCGCGGGTGGTGGGGTCGCCACGCAGCACGTCCTCCAGTGCCTCCCCGACCCTCGGTCGTACGAGGAGCTGGGGGCGTACCGAGGTCCCTGCTGGAACGTCGAGCAGGCGGGCGAAGCGGCCCGGTTCCTCGGGCTCGATGGCGAGTTCCGGGGCACACCGCACCGCGCCGGTCTCCTCCTCCGCTCCGGCCAACCCTTCGACCGGGGTGCCGCCGTGGACGCAGTCCGACCGGCCACCCAGTTCCTGGCGCAGCAGCCATCCGGACGGCGCCGCGGAATCGGCGGGCCTGTCCGGCAGCGCCACCACCCGCAGTAGAGGGATCTCCTCGCCGGCCGAGGTCAGGCCGATGTCCGAGACCTCGAAGTAGGTTCCCCGGCCCCCGTCGGCGAAGCCCGTCGCCGTGACCCTCACGGTCTCCGTGGGGCCCGGAGGGAGCCCCACGACGAGCTCGCCGCCACCTGCCGGGAACGCGGTGGTGGTTCCCGAATCCGTCCGGATCTGCAGGCTGGTGGCCTCGGGGCCGGCCTCGGGGACCGGCACGGTGATCCGGAGCAGGCCCCGGTCGACGGGTTCGGGCAGCGCGATCTCGATCCACTGGCCGAACGCCGTGCCGTACCCGCCGGAACGCCAGGCGGTGTCCGGGTCTCCGTCGACCGCCGCCGCCACCGAACGGGAGGGCCGCACCGGGCCGATCTGGGCGGAGTCGGATGCCGAGGAGGAGACCCGCACCCGCGCGTCCCACCAGCGGGCCTGCGCCCGCGCCGGCTCGGTGTCGGAGACCGTGGCCGCGTAGTCCGGGACCGCGCCACGGCTGCGACGCGGATCGCCCTCGGCCCGGACCGCCGACGAGTGGTGGTCCAGGCGTCCGAAGTCGGTCTCGCGGTCCGTCGGTGAATCCGTGAGCACGGGGCCTGAGGCCGCGACCGGTCGTGGCCTCGGGAAGGGATCGGCGGCGGGCTCCACGCCCGCCTCCCGGGCGTCGACCTCGAGCAGTCTCGTCACCCGGGCCGGGGACCCGACCGTGTCCCGCGCGGCCAGCAGGTCGTCGAGCCGCGACAGGGACTCCGGCCCGCCGGCCACCACGGGCAGGTCGCGCACCTCCACGGTGTACGGGGCGGTGGCCGATCGTGGTGGCCCCGGTGACGCGGCGTCCGAGCCCAGCCGGGAGTCGACCCGGTAGATCTCGATCGCGGGATAGGCCGGGCGGAGGCCCGAGTCGGGCACCACGGTCACCTCGTCGTCGACCATCACGACCGCGGCCTCGTCGTCGACCGTGGCGACCCCGCCCGCCTCGTCAGCGACGTCCGCTCCCCCGACCGGTTCCCCGAACTCCGCGACCTTGACCAGTCCCGGGGAACCGTCGATCGCCTGGTGCACCAGGATCGGCCGGGGCGCACCGGAGTCGACGGCGAGGTCGTTGCGCACCACCAGGTAGCCGATGCCGAGGGAGGCGAGCGTGGCCGCCATTCCCGGGGCGGGGTTGCCGTCCGCCAGGCGGCGCTGGACGGCGTCGAGAGCGCGGATCGCCGGCGCGGGCTGCAGCGGCACCGAGTCCCGGACCGCCCACGGCGTGGTGGCCAGCGGTTGCAGTGGTTCGTCCCGGGTGACGCCCCAGACCTGTCGGCCGAAGGACGACCCCGGGACCACCAGGGCCCGCGTCGTCGCGGCGGGGTCCGACCCGTGACCGACATCGTCGGCGTCGGTGGCCCCCGGCCGGGCCACCGGCGCGTTCTCCGAGAGCCAGCCGGCGGCCTCGGCCCAGTGGTCGGGGACCGCGGCATGGGCGCCCACCGGCGCAAGCCGGCCGAGCAACGCCGGAGCCACTGTGACAGTGCCCGCGAGCACGACGACCATGGCCACGGCGACCTGGCGGTTCCGCTCGGGGTGCGCCAGCGCGGCCCAGCCGCCGGCGGACGGCTGCACCCGCCGCGAGGGCCCGGGCTCCCCGCGTAGGCCGGAGAGGAGGACCGACAGCAGATGGGCGATGCCCAGCACCAACGGCAGGCGGAGCAGGGGGTCGAACTTGTGGAGGTTGCGCAGTGGCGCGCCGGCGCCGTCGAGGAACGCGCGGAGGGCCTCGGCGAGTCCACCGCCGGCAGGCCCGACCCACGGCGCCGCCATCGCCACCAGTCCGACCGCGGCGATGGTCAGGAGCCGGCCCCTGGCCGGCATCCCCCGGTGGACCAGACCCACCACGCCGACCGCCGCCATCACCCCGGTGGCCAGGACGAACACCGGTTCGCTGGTGAGAGCTGCGCCGGCCACCCGGTCCGTCGACACGAACGGCACCCATGTCGCGGCCCCGCGTAACACCTCGGCCGCCGACGACCACCGCGTGGTGACCTCAGCCGACTCGATGTAGTCCAGGAACGGGGGGGAGACCCGGCCCAGGAGGACCAGGGGGACCGCCCACCACACGCACGCCGCGAGCGACAGGGGCAGCCACCACGCCGCGAGCCGCGCCCATGTCCGTCCGGGTCGGAACATCAGCCACCAGAGGATCGCCGGGAGGCAGGCGATGGCGGTCGCGGCCGCGTTGACCGCCCCCATCATCGCCAGGGCCAACGCGGCGCCGGCCCCGCCCCGTCGCGGGGACATGCGTCCCTGCAGTACCCGCACCACCGGGAGCAGCACCCACGGGGCCAGTGCGACCGGCCAGATCTCGGAGGAGATCGACCCGAGGTCGCCGAGCATCCGCGGGGCGAGGGCGTAGAGGATCCCCGCGACCGCCCGGGTCGGGCGCGTGCCGATCCGCAGTGCGGCCGCCACCCGGACCACACCGACGTAGGCGACCGTCAACAGGACAGCCCACCACAGACGCTGGGTCAGCCAGGCGGGCATCCCGACCAGGTCGAACAGCACGAAGAACGGCCCCTGGGGAAAGAGGTACCCGTACGCCTGGTTCTGGACCTGGCCGCCGAACGACAGCCCGGTCCACAGGTGGGTGGCCTGCGCGAGGAAACGACCCGGGTCGACGACGAGGTCGTACTTGGTGTCGGGGACGACCAGACCCGGGGCCTGCAGACAGGCCAGGAGGAGAAAGGCGAGGAAGGCGACGACCGCGTCGCGCGCGCCCGCACCGAGACGGATCCCGCGGGTCACCTCGGCCGGCGCGGGGAGGGGCTAGCGGGCGCCGTACTCGACCTGGCCCAGCAGGGCCTGGTCCGCAGGCGGCTGGGAGACCTCCGGGATGGAGTTCTCGGCCATCGCGGAGCTGGCGCCGAAGGCGACGATGCCGCCGAGGACGATTCCGCCGACTGCGCTGGCGAGCGCTCCGGTACCGAAGCTCATCGAGTTCTCCCTGCGGGTCACGAGAATGGTGTGCACTGGCGGGTGCCGCGAGGCATGCCGATGCCGAAAGGGTATCACCCGGCACACCACGGATCGTGTGGAGTGTCGCCCACAACTACTTACTGGCCGGTAAGTTGGTGTGGGACACGACACCACGTCCCGCCGGAAGGAGTCTCGTGACGACGGGGACGAAACGGATCCCACGCGCGATCCGCGAACAGCAGATGCTGGACTCGGCCATTCGCGTGTTCTCCGATCTCGGCTACCGATCGGCGTCGATGGACACCATCGCCAAGGACGCCAAGATCTCCAAGCCGATGCTGTACCTCTACTACGGCTCCAAAGAGGAACTGTTCTCCGCGTGCGTCACCCGTGAGTCCGGGCGGCTCATCGAGCACCTCACCTCCGCGGCGACCAGCGGCACCGGCGCACGCCACAGTCTGGAGAACGTCGTGGAGGCGTTCCTCGACTACGTCGATGACCACACGGATTCGTGGAACGTCGTGTACCGCCAGGCCGTCGCCGAACCCGCGTTCAGCGAGGAGGTCGAGAAGACCCGTTCGGTCCTGGTGGATCTCACCACCGACCTGCTGGCGCAGAACTCGGTGGACGGGCGCAGTCGCGAGGTGCTCGAAGTGGTCGCCACAGCGCTCGTCGGGGCCGGCGAGGCGGTCGCCGATCGCGTCGCGCACCGGTCCACACCCAAGTCGGTGGCCGCAGGAGTGGTCGTCGAGCTCGCGTGGCGGGGCCTGTCCGGGGATCCCGCCAGGTCACTCACCACCACGTCACCCACCACCCCGAAAGAGGAGAAGCCGTGACCACCACGTCCACTGAGACCACCCGCAGCGCATCGCAGGGGGCCAAGACCCTCACCCCGTTGGACCTGGCGGGTGGACTGCCCTTTCTCATCTCGGATCTGCCGACAGTTCTGCGTGGCCTCCGGATCGTCCGCACCTCCCGGGGGACCGACAAGCTCTCGATCGGTCGCAGGTTCCAGGAACTGGCGGCCTCGCAGCCGGACGCCCCCTTCATGCGGTTCCTCGGCTCCGAGATCTCCTACGGGGAGACGAACCGACGCGCCAACCGCGTCGCCGAGGTGCTCAAGGCCCGTGGGGTCCGGCGTGGCGACACCGTGGGGATCTGCATGGTCAACCGGCCCGAGGTCATGCTCGCCATCCTCGGTGCCGTCAAGGTGGGCGCCTCGGTGGGTCTGCTCAACCACCACCAGCGAGGTGAGGTCCTGGAGCACTCGCAGAAGATCATCGATTCGAAGGTGATCCTGATGGGCGCGGAGTGCGCCGACGCCGCCGCGTCCATCCCCCGGGAGAAGTGGCTCGGCGAGTTGATCGCCGTAGGGTCCGAGGTCGACCTCCCCTTCCGGGACTTCACCGCCGGCCACCGCCCGGACGAGCTCTCCGATCTGATCTGGCTCGAGGACGAGCTGGAGAAGCTGGACGCGGACGCCGGCGCCACCAACCCGCCCGAGGCCGCCGAGACGCTGGGCAACGAGACCGCGTACTACGTGTTCACCTCGGGCACCACGGGCCTGCCCAAGGCCTCGACCATGTCCCACTACCGCTGGAACCGGGCCCTGGCCGGCTTCGGCCTCTCCGGCGTCCGGCTCAAGAAGGACGACGTCCTGCTGTGCCCGCTGCCGATGTACCACAACAACGCGCTCACGGTGGGCCTCGGTTGCGTGCTCGCCGCCGGCGCGTGTCTGGCCATCGAGGAGCACTTCTCCGCCTCGAAGTTCTGGGACCAGGCCCGCGCGGCCGGGGCCACAGCCGCCATCTATATCGGTGAGATCTGCCGCTACCTGCTCAACCAGGATCCCGGCCCCGGCGACCGCGACCACTCCATCCGGGTGATGACGGGCAACGGATTGCGCCCCGAGATCTGGGATGAGTTCCAGCAGCGCTTCGGCGTGGACCGGATCTGTGAGTTCTACGCGGCCAGCGAGTGCAACATCGCCTTCGTCAACGCCTTCAACGTCGCCAAGACCACCGGCTACTGCCCGATGGACTTCGCGATCGTGGACTACGACCCGGACACCGGAGAGCCCCGCCGCGGCGCGGACGGCCGACTGACCAAGGTGGGCAAGGGCGGCACCGGGTTGCTGATCAGCGGCATCTCCGACTCCCAGCCCTTCGACGGTTACACCGATAAGGAGGCCACGGAGAAGAAGATCATCCGCGACGCCTTCAGCGACGGTGACGCCTGGTTCGTCTCGGGGGACCTCATGATGGACCAGGGACTCAAGCACGCCTCGTTCGTCGACCGGCTGGGCGACACCTTCCGGTGGAAGGGTGAGAACGTCGCCACCACCGAGGTGGAGGCTGCCGTCAGCGCCCGGCCCGAGGTCGATCAGGCCGTGGTCTACGGTGTGTCGGTGCCGGGAGCGGACGGCAAGGCGGGCATGGCCGCGGTCCGCCTGCACGACAAGTCCGACTTCGACGGCGCCGCGCTCGCCGAGCACCTGCGTAGTTCGTTGCCGTCGTACGCCGTCCCGCTGTTCATCCGGCTCTCTAAGGAGCTCGAGGTGACCTCCACCTACAAGAGCCGCAAGACCGAACTGCGCGAGCAGGCCTTCGACACCTCAAGGTTCGACGACCCGCTCTACGTGCTGTCGTCCGACAAGGGGTACGTCCCGTTCTACGATGGAGCGGAGAACGACGTCGTCGCCGGCAAGGCCTGAGGCCGGGGGCACCCCGAAGGAGGTCCCGCCGCCGCATGCCGTCTCCCCGCATGCCTGAACGCCGCGTGTCCGACCGCGGTCGTGTCGTCCGACGCTCGCGCCGCGGCGGGACCGACCTGTCGCGGCGCGCCCTGTTGATCGGCCTGTCAGTGGGGGCGGGCGGCGCGGCGGGATGGGCGCTGACCTCGGCCCTCGGGGCCGGGGACGACGCCGGGCGCACGTCCGACCCCACGGCTGGCCCCGGTGTTGACTCCGTAGCCGCCCGCCCCTACGTCCCGCCCGAGGGTGCGGTCGGCGTGTCCGAACCCCGCCGCTACTTCTACGGCGAACCCGGCGATTCCGACGGCCAGACCTTCGGTGATCTCTACCTGCCCGAGTCGGCCAATCCGGCGCTGCCGGTGGTGGTGTCGATCCACGGCGGCGGGTGGAGGGACTCGATGGGCCTGGCGTACATGGAGAACCAGGCTCGGGACCTGGCCTCCTTCGACGTGGCGGTGTGGAACATCGAGTATCGCCGCGTCGGCTCGGGCGGCGGGTGGCCCACCACGGTCGCGGACGTGTGCACGGCCGTGGATCACCTGGCGGAGGTGTCCGCACAAGTGGGCGGCCGGCTGGACCTGCGCCGGGTGGTGGTCGCCGGGCACTCCGCCGGCGGCCACCTCGCATTGTGGGTCGCCGGGCGGGCGCGCCTGCCGTCCTCGCTGCCCGGATCCCGTCCCGTGGTCCCGGTCTCGGGGTGCGTGTCCCTGGCCGGGGTGGCGGATCTCCTCCGCGCGGAGCAGGCCGGGGACAGGTACGTCGCCGGACTCCTCGGCGGGCCCTCCGACACCCGCCGTCAGCGCTATCGGGACGCCTCGCCTGTGTCCCACCTGCCCACCGGGGTCCCGGTGGTGTGCGTCCACGGTCGCGACGATGAGGTGGTGTCGCCCGAGCAGTCCGAGACCTACGTGCGCGAAGCCCGTCGGGTGGGCGACCCCGCCCGCGTGTCCCTGGTCCCCGGTGGGCACGATCCGTGGGGCGACATCACCGGTCGGGTCTGGCACGACACCCGCGACACGATGCTCGCGATGGCTCGCCGGCCCCCGGGCCCCGCCGGCTGACGCACGTGTGGGGTCAGGCGTCGGTGTGGCCGGTGTCCACCCGGATCCGCTCGAGCCGCCGGTAGGCGATCAACCACCGACCGTCCACCCTGCGGTACCGCTCGTGGTAGTGCCCCCAACCGTGGAGCCAGTGCTCGCGGCCGTCGACCGACCACCACAACCGGTCCTCCATCGCCCAGATGCCGGTGGCCGCGGGGTCGCCGGTCACCGGGTCCGGACCCGTCAGCTCCAGCAGCGGAGTGTGCCCGTGGTGCACGCTCGTCACCGTGACGCGGCCGTCGAGGGTCGCGCGGATCGCGGCGGTGAGGGCCTCGCGACCGCGCACCTCGGGCGCCCCGCCGCCGGCCGCCCAGGACTCGCTGACCACGTCCTCGGTGTGACATGGCCCGTAGGCGTCCCACTGTTTGGTGTCCATGACGTACAGCCGGCGGGCGAAGACCGCGCGGATCGCCTCGAGGTCCTTCGCGGCGGTCGGGGCGGCGACCGGATCTGGTGCGCTCACGTAGTGTAATCGGCGTTGATCGAGATGTACTCGCGCGAGAGGTCGCACCCGTAGACCGTGCAGGCACCGTCGGCGGAGCCCCCCTCGACACCCAGGTCGACCGAGATCGTGACCTCCTCGGCCCGCATGATCTCGGTGAGCCGCTCGAGTTCGGCCTCGCCCGGGAAGGCGGGGTAGGTCTCGAGGTCGCCGAAGACGATGCGGACCCGCTCCGGGTCGATGTCCGTGTCCTCGTGGCACTTGCCGATCGCCATGGCCACCCGACCCCAGTTGGGGTCCGCCCCGTGGACGGCGGTCTTGACCAAGGGCGAGTTGAGGATGGCCTTGGCCACACGCTTGGCCTGGTCGCGGTCCCGGCCGCCGGTGACCTCGACGGTGAGCAACGTGGTGGCGCCCTCTCCGTCGCGGGCCAGCTGACGGGTCAGGTCCAGACACACGGCCTCGAGGGCCCGCCGCAGCTCCGCCTCGTCCACCGGCCCGGCCGCGCCGCTCGCCAGCGCGATCGCGGTGTCGGAGGTGGAGGTGTCGGTGTCGACGGACAGGCAGTTGAACGTGTCGTCCACCGCACCCCTGAACACGGTGTCTAGCACACCGGGCTCCACGGCGGCGTCGGTGAAGATCACGGCGATCATCGTGGCCATGTCGGGTTCGATCATCCCGACCCCCTTGGCGATGCCCACCACCCGGGCGGTCGCGCCCGTCGTCGTCGTCACCTCCACCTGCGCTGTCTTGGGGTGGGTGTCCGTCGTCATCATCGCGCTGGCCAGGGCGACAGCGTCGGCGTCGAAGTCGGCACCGGCCAACCCGTCGAGATGGGATCGCAGGATCGGCATGGGGTACCGCCGGCCGATCACGCCGGTCGAGGCGATGAGCAGTTCTTCCGGCGCGACCCCCACGGCTCCGGCCGCCCGCTCGAGGACCTCGCGTGCGTCCGCCATGCCCTGCCGGCCGGTGGCGACGTTGGCGTTCTTGGCCACCACCACGACGCCGCGCGCCCGGCCGCCGACAGCGTTCTCGCGGCTGAGCACCACGGAGGGCCCGGCGAAGAGCGAGCGGGTGAAGACCGCCGAGGAGGTCACGGCGGGACCGTCGGCGACGACGACGAAGACGTCGTCGCCGTGCTCGCGCAGACCCGCGGCCCCCGCGTGGGCGCGGAAACCGGCGGGCAGGGGGATCGATGCGGGCGTGTCAGCGGCGTGCGGTGTCATGCCGCCCATTGTCTCCCACGGGATCGCCCGGCACCTCGCGACGCCCCATCCCGCCACTCGACGGGTCCGCGCGCGGCGCCCCTCCACGGTCGACCTCCGAATTGTGAGTTGAATTACGTGAGAAATGCCGACGGATCGTTACGCAGCAAATATGAGCGCTTTCTTGCGCGTCAATTCCGCCGATAGGCCCCTTCCCGGAAAGACCTGCGGTCACGGCCGTAACGCTTCCCCGGCGATTCGGGATGTACATCGCGAGTCCGAACCAAGGACTGCACTACGAGCGCGGCCCACCCGGCGCCGCGCACTGACGAAAGGGGTCCCTCATGGGTTCCATCGAAAACATCGCTTACGGTTCGCTCGGCCTCGCCGGTGAGGTCATCGGCACCGGCTCCGCCGCCGCCAACGGCCTCCTGGCCGCCGGTTCGTCCGCGGCCAACGGGTTCCTGGGCCTCCCGGAGTCGTTCCTGGACTTCGTGTTCGGGATCTTCAACAGCGCTTCCTGATCGACGGTTGACGTCGGGCCCCGAGCCCGTCCTCACCTCCTCGACGCCGGCATCCGCCTTCGGACGGATGCCGGCGTCGTGCATTTCCCCACCTCTTCCCGCCCGGCCCCCTCAACACATTCGCCGACATTCGGCTATTGAGACACAGATCACATTAAAGCGATTCGGGCGGACTTCCTGCACGAGTAAAAGAACTCCGTCCGGTAAAGCCCCGGAAAGACGCCCCACCGCGTGAATCCGGCCGACGGACTACGTACGGTCCGGAAGTGAGTTCTCGATGAACCGATCGAGTTCGCGAGAGCTTCACAGACCGAGCGGCGTTCCGGCGCCGCCCCCCTGACGAAAGGACCATCACATGGGTTCCGTTTCCGAGTTCATCGACGGCATCGCGACCGGCTCCTCCGCTGTCAACACTGGCTCCGACGTGGTCGACGGCGGCACCGACCTGTTCGCCGAGGTCCTCGGCTTCTTCACCGACCTCCTCGGCAACCTCGGCTCCTGAGCTGGCGCGCCTGACGGCGCGACGCCCGGGCTCGGCTCCGGCCGACCCGAGCCGCCCGCGACACCGGCTTCCGCTTCGGCGGGGGCCGGTGTCCGCATTTCCGGCGCCCGCGTCGCCCGCCGGTGCCGGTAGCCTCGTCCCCATGCAGCTGGACCTGTCCCGCCACGTCGCCGCCGACCCCGCCACCGTCTGGGCCGTGCTCACCGACATCCCCTCCGCCCACCTCACCCTCAGCGGGGTGCTCGCGGTCGAGATCCTCACCGACGGCCCGTACGAGCCCGGGTTGCGATGGCGTGAGACGCGGAAGATGTTCGGCATGAAGTCCACCGAGGAGATGATGGTGCTCGCGGCCGAGCCGCCGAACGCCACCACGATCGTCGCCGAGAGCGGCGGCACCGAGTACAAGACCGTCTTTACCATCACCCCGGACGCCGACGGCGGTTCGACCCTTCGCATGCGCTTCGGTGCCCACACCGCCCACGCCCCCGCGGCCTCCCGCGTAGCGATGATGGTGATGGGCCGGTTCGCCGAGAGGTCGACCCGCCGAGCCATGGAACAGGACCTCGCCGATATCGCCGCCGAGGCCGAGCGCCGCGTCGGGTGATCCCGGCCGCCGCTAATACGCTTCAGCGCGGTAGCGGCTTCGCGGCCCGGTCCCACAGCTCGGCCACCACCTCCACGGCCGAACGGTTGGCATAGGCATCGGCGGCCCGCCAGCGTGATCCCGCCCACAGCGGTGGGACGTCGTCGTCCCCGGCCTCAGCCGCTGCACTGCGCAAAGGCCCGGTCAGCACGTGCAGGTACGGGTACGCCGGCGGTGCGACCTGATCGAACCCGGCCACGAACCCGTTGACCAGCGCACGAGCGTAGCGTCCGGTGTAGCAGCGGGTCGGCCGCGACTCGATGAACCGCGGATCGGCGAGCGCCGCCCGGTGCAGCGCGCCCGTGCCCGCCTCCGGGGTGCGGAGCAGCACGGTGCCCAGCTGGACGCCGTCCGCCCCGGCCTCGAGAGCCGCAGCGACGTCCTCCGGCGTACTGATCCCGCCGGCGGCCACGAACTGCGCTTCCGGCAGCGCGTCACGGACCGCCCGCACGAGCTCCACGGTGGTGATCTCGTCCGGCGCCTCGCCGATCGTGGTGGTGGACCGGTGGCCACCGGCCTCCGAGGACTGCACGGAGAGCCAGTCGGCACCCGCCTCGACCGCGCGGTGGGCGTCCCGAACCCCTGCGACGGTGACGACGACCGCAGTGCCCACCTCTTGCAACGCCTCGACCACGTCACGGCCGGGGATTCCGAAGGTGAACGAGACCACCGCGACGGGATCGACGACGAGCGCCTCGAGGGTGGCGGCCTGGTCGAAGTCGGTGAAGCCCGGCCCCTCTACCAGCGTGATCCCCAGCCGGTCGGCGACCGGCCCGATCGCGGCCGCGTAGCGGTCGACGGCCTCCGGCCCCCCGACCTCGGCCAGGGCCGCATCGGAATCGGCACGATCCACCAGGAAGACGTTCACCCCGAACGGGGCGTCGGTGATCTCACGCACCCGCGCGATCGCCGCCCGGGTGCCCACGGCGTCGAGATAGCCCGAGCCGATCATCCCGAGTCCGCCCGCCTCACCGACCGCCGCGATGAGCTCGGGGGTCGTGGGCCCGCCGGCCATCGGCGCACCGATCACGGATCGACGGAGGTCGGACGGCATCAACCGGGGCAGGCCCCGGCGGGACCGTGGGTGGGGGGTCCGGGTCTGGTGCTCGGTCATGCCTGCGACGCTACGCCCGGGTTCACCGCCCGGCTGCGGGTGGCCGAGTAGACCACACCGCCGACCACCGACTGCCGGAGCACCATCGCAGACGTGGGGCGACGTCGGGTGGACTCGCGCCCGCCCGCGCTGTGCATTCGGCGCGCTGCCGCCCTGGGTATTCGGCGCGCTGCCGCCCGGTGCGTACCGGATACATTGGAGGTCGTGTCCTTCTCCCGCCGGCTCCGTCTGACGGTCGCCGCATCGGTCGTGGGGCTGATGCTGGCCGGGTGCGGCGCCGACGAGTCCGCGGAACCCGCCGCCGCCCCCGCCGCCGACTTCTCCGCCGCACCCCCCGCCCGTGCCGAGCGGACCCCGCCGCCCGCGCCCCGGTGTGAGTCGCCGCTGGACTCGCTGACCCCACGCCAGCGGATCGCGCAGCTGTTCACCGTGGGCGTGAGCTCGATGGCCGACGCCCGCCACGCGGTGGAGCACCACGGCGTCGGCGGAATCTTCCTCGGCGGTGACGTCGTCGGGGAGGTGGTCTCCGGCGACGGCCTCGCCCGACTGCAGCAGGACACGGAGCTCCCGCTGTTGGTGGCGATCGACGAGGAGGGCGGGCGGGTGTCCCGCATCGCCCCCTACGCCGGGCCGATGCCGTCCGCCCGGGTCATGGCCGCCACGATGAGCCCGGAGGAGGTCCGCGCGGCTGCTCGGGACCGCGGAGAGTTCCTCCGCGGGATGGGCGTCACCGTCGACTTCGCCCCCTCCGTCGATGTATCCGACCAGCCGGACGGGGCCGTGATCGGCGACCGGTCCTTCTCTCCGGACCCGGCCCGCGTGGTCAGCTACGCGCGCGCCTTCGCCGCCGGCCTCGCGGATGCCGGGGTGACGCCGGTGTTCAAGCACTTCCCCGGCCACGGCCGTTCGTCGGGGGACAGCCACTACGAATCGGTGACCGTCCCACCGCTGGACCAGCTCCTCCCCCACGACCTCCGGCCGTTCTCCGAACTCGCCAGGACCCCCGGCGCCGGGATGATGCTCGGGCACCAGCAGGTACCCGGCCTCACGGGGATCGACCGGCCCGCCTCGCTCTCCCCGGCCGCCTACCGGCTGTTGCGCGAGGGCCACGGATACGGGGCCCCGCCCTTCGACGGCGCGATCTTCACGGACGACCTGTCAGGGATGCGCGCCGTCACGAACGACTTCCCACTTCCCCGAGCCGTGACCGAGTCGCTCATCGCCGGGGCCGACTCCCCGCTGTGGATCACCACCGCCGGGATCCCCGAGGCTCTCGACTCCGTTGAACGCGCCATCGCCGAGGGCGCACTGACCAGGAACGACCTCCACCGCTCCCTGGCCCGGATGGCCGCCCTCCGCGGGATCCCCGGCTGCCTGAGCTGGCCGGCCACCGGGCAGGTGGCGCAGGCGGGGTCGCTCGCCGCCCCCGTCCCCGACCTCCCGCACCGTGGTGCTCCGCCCGGCCTACCCGTTCTGCCCGGATAGCCGGAATCGCAGGGCCCACTCAGTCCGCCGGGGTCGCCCCGGGCCCGGAAGGTCAGGTCACCGTCTCGCGCGTCCAGACTCCGGAGCTGCCACGCCGGTGAGAGTCCGTCAGGTGCGTGTCGACCACCCCGATGGCCTCCATCAACGCGAACACCGTCACCGGCCCCACGAAGCTGAACCCCCGCCGCTTGAGATCCTTGGCCAGCGCCTCCGACTCCGGGGATCGGCTGGGCACCTCATCCATGGTCCGGGGCTGCGGAGTCTGTTCCGGCCGGTACGACCAGATCAGTTCCCCGAGACCGCCCTCGGTCCTCAGCGCGATCACGGCCCGGGCATTGGTGACCGCCGCGTCGATCTTGCGTCGATTGCGCACGATCCGCTCGTCGGCCATGAGCCGGGCGACGTCGGCGTCCCCGAAGCCCGCGACCGCATCGGGCGAGAACCCGGCGAACGCCTCCCGGAACGCCGGACGCTTGCGGAGGATCGTCACCCAGCTCAGTCCGGACTGGAAGCCCTCCAGGACGAGCCGCTCGAAGAGCCCCGCCTCGTCGCGGACGGGCATCCCCCATTCGGTGTCGTAGTACTCCCGCAGCAGCGGGTCCCGTGCAGCCCAGGGCGGGCGCCTCAGCCCGTCCTCGCACAGCACGGTCCCGGCACCGGTGGTCACTGCGGCGGTGCCGGTCGTAGCGGCGGTGCCGGTCGTAGCGGCGGTGGAATCCTGGGTCTGCATGTGGTCTCCCGAGTTCATCCGAGCACCCGTGTGGTGATCACCGTCACCATAGGATCCGGCTACGACAGCACCCCGGTGAGCTGGGTGATCCGCACCGCCGCCAGAATGAGCAGCGCCAGGCCCACCACCAGGGTGAGCGCGCGCCCGGCCACGCGGCCGTAGGACAGGAACCGGTCGATGCGGCGGGTGGCCGCACCGATCCCGCCCGAACGAACTCGTGCCAGCGCGATGATCAACGCCGTGCTCGGCAGGATCGCGATGATCGCGAAGAACAGGATCTGCAGCAGTTTGGACCACCACGGGGACTCGGCGAACGAGATGAGGACCATCCCGGCCGCGAACGGCGCCGACGTGGCCGACTGGATGATGCCCAGCACGACGCCGGTGACCATGATCCCGAACTTCTGCAGAACGTTCTGGGTGAGCGGCGCCTCGACGCTCTCCTCCTTGGCCTCCGCGGGCTTGCGCAACCCCATGACGGTGATCACCAGACCGATGAGACCCAGGGCCACCATCGCCCAGAGGTTGTGGAACAGACTGCGGACGAACTCCTGGTTGTTTCCGATCACCCACACCGACACCAGCGAGAGGAGCACGATGCCGCAGAACGCACCGCCGGTGAACCGCGCGGCCCGGGGCGCGAAGGGCACGCCACGCCCGGCCGAGGTCAGCCACAGCCCCGCGATCACAGCGAAAGCCAGAAGGTTGACCGAATCGATCGCCGCGAATCCCAGCAGGCTGAGGTAGTACTGCACCGCCGATACCCTACCGGCGCCTGTCCGGACGCGGACCTCGGCTGTCGTGGGGAGCGCCGTCGTCGCCGGGGTCGCGCCCGTCGTCGTTGTCGCCCTCGGCGTCGTCCTCCTCCCGCCCCGGTCGGCCGAACACCGACCGCTCCCGCCGCCGCCGCACGTCCAGGTCCCGCACGGTCCAGCTTCGCACCGGCGCCGGGACGCGCCACTCGCGGCGCCATGCCACCATCCGGAAGGCGAACACCAGCGCCGACAGGACGGTCGCGGCGACCGGCCCCCAGGTGTCGGTCCCCACCGCGACGGCCGTCAGGGCGGCCCCCGTCGCCGCCGGGATGACGTACAGGTTCGAGCCGCTGAACACCGCCGGGATCTCGTTGGCCACCACGTCGCGCAGGAGACCGCCGCCCACTGCGGTGACCACGCCGAGCAGCAGCGCCGACGCGATCGGCATCCCGTGGTCCAGCGCCCGGGCCGTGCCGAAGGTGCAGAACAGCCCGAGACCGGCGGCGTCGAACGTCACGATCAGCGTCCGCACCCGGTGGATGAGCGAGCCGAGCAGGTACACCACGATCGCTGCGACCACCGGGGGGACCAGGTAGACCGGCTGCGACAGCGCGAGCGGCGTGACGCCCAGCAGGACGTCGCGGATGATGCCGCCGCCCAGGCCGGCGAGCAACCCCAGCACCAGACCACCGGTGATGTCGATGTCCTTCCGCGCCGCCAACAGGTTGCCGGACAACGCGAAGAAGAACACGCCCATCAGGTCGAACCACAGCAGCAGCGTCGAGGACTCCACGACCGGGCCCCTAGACCACCGCGTCCGCGGTGGTGCGCGCGTGGTGCCGCCGCCGGACGGAACGGAACGTCCAGAGCTTGTTGACGACGAAGTTGATCGGCATCGTGATGAGGATCGTCAGCAGCTGACCCCAGTACTCCCGGGAGTGGATGCCCGCGTCCTCGTGGAACCACGGCTCCGGCAGGTAGAGCGGCGAGGTGGGGTTGGTGAAGGCCAGCTTGATGAAGATCCCCGCCGCCGCGGCGACCGAACCGACCAACAGGAACGGCCAGAACTCCTGCATGACCGGGGCCTTGTGCCCCTTACCGAACGTCCAGTGCCGGTTGAGCAGGAAGTTGTAGACGTTGGCCACGAGGAACGCCACGATCCACACCAGGGTCGTGAAGCGGAAATTGTAGTCCGTCCCCGCGAACGGGAACAGGATGTCCTGTGCGTTCTGGGTCCCGCCGTTGGCCCTGTTCATCAGGACCGTGACGATCATGTTGACGACCATCCCGGATCCGCCCACGATCCCGAACATGAGGAACTGTCGGGCGCTTTGTCGATAACGACCTAGTTCGGACGGGGCCGGGTTCACAGCGAGCCAGTCTAGGTGTTCTGTCCACGCAGGTTAGGTACGCGGTCGGCGGGTGAGGCACCTTCGAGTGCGGTGTGGCCGCGGTGGTGATTGTAGTAGTGCAGGAACTGCGGTAGCAGGGCCTGGCGCTCCCGCTCGCTGGTATAGGGGCGGGCGTAGGCCCATTCCTCGAGCAGGATCCGGTTGTAGCGTTCGACTTTGCCGTTGGTCTGCGGCCGGTACGGCCGCGTGCGTTTGTGCTTGATGTCGGGGCCGAGGGCGTCGGCGAAGGCGCGGGAGCGGTAGCAGGAACCGTTGTCGGTCAGCACCCGACGCACGGTGATCCCAGCATCGGCGAAGAAGGCGTAGGCCCGGCGCCAGAACGCCGCGGCGGTCTCCTTGCGCTCATCGCTGAGCAGCTCGCTGTAGGCCAGGCGGGAATGGTCGTCGACGGCATTGTGGACGTACCAGTAGCCGGTCCCGCGTTTGCTGTTGCGCCTACCCTTCGCTCGGCCGAGGACCTTGTGCCCGCCGCCGTCGGGGATGCGGCCGAGCTTCTTGATGTCCACGTGCACCAGGTCGCCCGGAGCAGGATGTTCGTACCGGGTCGGGCGGCGTCTTGTGGCGCGGATCGGGGCTCCGGTGGCCGGGTCGGTGAACGCCAGGCGCACGCACCCGTAGCGGGACAGGATCTTGTGGACCGTCGAGGGGTGCATGCCCAGGTGGTAGGCGATCCGGGCCGGCCCCCACCGGCGTGAGACCCGCAGGCCCACCACCCGCCGTTCGCGGCGTCGGGGCGTGCGATGGGGGCAGGAGTGGGGCCGGCTGGAGCGGTCAATCATGCCCGCCCTGCCGTTTTCGCGGTACCGACCGGCCCAGCGGCGGGCCGTGGTGACCGAAACGCCGAACCGTTCGGCGGCTCGGGCGGGCGTCCAGCCGCCCTCGACGACACACCGAGCCAGGCGCAGTCTTCCGGTCGGCGTCAAGGTCGCGTTAGCGTGGGACACGAAGACCTCCGTTGTGGGTGTGGTTGCTTGGTCGCTTTCACACCTCACACGGAGGTCTTCCTCATTTCATCTCGCCATGCCGACCGGAGACACAACCTCCGTGGTCAGTAC
>NZ_AOSR01000052.1:0-5401 GCF_000349585.1 Dietzia sp. UCD-THP | reverse complement strand
TGCCCTCGTGATCTGGGTGGTCGGTGACCGTCTGGGGAGCGGTGTGGTGGTGTTGTTTGAGAACTCAACAGTGTGTTTTGTTTGTGATAGTGCCAAATTTTTTGTTTGGTTGCGACCCTTTCACATCCCTGTCGTGGGGGTCGCGTTTTTGAAACAGCCAGTTTTTTGGTTTGTTTTTTGCTTGGATTGTGCTTTTTGTAGTGCTGAGAAGCTTTTATGGAGAGTTTGATCCTGGCTCAGGACGAACGCTGGCGGCGTGCTTAACACATGCAAGTCGAACGGTAAGGCCCTTTCGGGGGTACACGAGTGGCGAACGGGTGAGTAACACGTGGGTAATCTGCCCTGCACTTCGGGATAAGCCTGGGAAACCGGGTCTAATACCGGATATGAGCTCCTGCCGCATGGTGGGGGTTGGAAAGTTTTTCGGTGCAGGATGAGTCCGCGGCCTATCAGCTTGTTGGTGGGGTAATGGCCTACCAAGGCGACGACGGGTAGCCGGCCTGAGAGGGTGATCGGCCACACTGGGACTGAGACACGGCCCAGACTCCTACGGGAGGCAGCAGTGGGGAATATTGCACAATGGGCGGAAGCCTGATGCAGCGACGCCGCGTGGGGGATGACGGTCTTCGGATTGTAAACCCCTTTCAGTAGGGACGAAGCGAGAGTGACGGTACCTGCAGAAGAAGCACCGGCCAACTACGTGCCAGCAGCCGCGGTAATACGTAGGGTGCGAGCGTTGTCCGGAATTACTGGGCGTAAAGAGCTCGTAGGCGGTTTGTCACGTCGTCTGTGAAATCCTCCAGCTCAACTGGGGGCGTGCAGGCGATACGGGCTGACTTGAGTACTACAGGGGAGACTGGAATTCCTGGTGTAGCGGTGAAATGCGCAGATATCAGGAGGAACACCGGTGGCGAAGGCGGGTCTCTGGGTAGTAACTGACGCTGAGGAGCGAAAGCATGGGGAGCAAACAGGATTAGATACCCTGGTAGTCCATGCCGTAAACGGTGGGCGCTAGGTGTGGGGTCCTTCCACGGATTCCGTGCCGTAGCTAACGCATTAAGCGCCCCGCCTGGGGAGTACGGCCGCAAGGCTAAAACTCAAAGGAATTGACGGGGGCCCGCACAAGCGGCGGAGCATGTGGATTAATTCGATGCAACGCGAAGAACCTTACCTAGGCTTGACATATACAGGACGACGGCAGAGATGTCGTTTCCCTTGTGGCTTGTATACAGGTGGTGCATGGTTGTCGTCAGCTCGTGTCGTGAGATGTTGGGTTAAGTCCCGCAACGAGCGCAACCCCTGTCTCATGTTGCCAGCACGTTATGGTGGGGACTCGTGAGAGACTGCCGGGGTCAACTCGGAGGAAGGTGGGGATGACGTCAAATCATCATGCCCCTTATGTCTAGGGCTTCACACATGCTACAATGGCTAGTACAGAGGGCTGCGAGACCGTGAGGTGGAGCGAATCCCTTAAAGCTAGTCTCAGTTCGGATTGGGGTCTGCAACTCGACCCCATGAAGTCGGAGTCGCTAGTAATCGCAGATCAGCATTGCTGCGGTGAATACGTTCCCGGGCCTTGTACACACCGCCCGTCACGTCATGAAAGTCGGTAACACCCGAAGCCGGTGGCCTAACCCTTGTGGAGGGAGCCGTCGAAGGTGGGATCGGCGATTGGGACGAAGTCGTAACAAGGTAGCCGTACCGGAAGGTGCGGCTGGATCACCTCCTTTCTAAGGAGCACTCACCTCGCCTGTTGGTGGGGTCAGAGTTTGCGCCTGGTTCGCGTCCGAGTGTGGCGCGCTGGGTGGCTCAATTGGGTGGAACACTATCGCGTAGGACTCGCCTTGATCTTCGGGGTGTCGGCTCAGGGCCGGCTGCTTCGGGGGGAGCGTGGTCCGGATGAAACACACTGTTGGGTGTCTGAGACAACACCGTTGGGCCTGGTTTGTGCTGGGTCTGGTTGTTTCTGGTGGCACTGATTCCCGATATGCCAGGTCTGTATCTGGTGTGGGTGGGGTTGGTGTGTGTTGTTTGAGAACTGCACAGTGGACGCGAGCATCTTTAATTGTTTGTGAATGTAAGTGTGTAAGAGCACACGGTGGATGCCTTGGCACCAAGAGCCGATGAAGGACGTAGGAGGCTGCGATAAGCCTCGGGGAGCTGCCAACCGAGCTGTGATCCGAGGGTGTCCGAATGGGGGAACCCAGCGCGCGTGATGGCGTGTTACCCACATCTGAATACATAGGGTGTGTGGAGGGAACGCGGGGAAGTGAAACATCTCAGTACCCGCAGGAAGAGAAAACAATAGTGATTCCGTCAGTAGCGGCGAGCGAACGCGGAAGAGGCTAAACCGCATGCGTGTGATACCCGGCAGGGGTTGCGTGTGTGGTGTTGTGGGGCATGATGTCCTGGTTCTGCCGGATCAGGCGCTTGATAGTCCGCGGGTTAGGGGAACGACTTGGAAGGGTCGGCCGTAGAGGGTGAGAGTCCCGTACCTGAAAGCTTTGTGGCTGGGCGATTTGTGTTCCCAAGTAGCAGCGGGCCCGTGAAATCTGCTGTGAATCTGCCGGGACCACCCGGTAAGCCTAAATACTCCTTGGTGACCGATAGCGGATTAGTACCGTGAGGGAATGGTGAAAAGTACCCCGGGAGGGGAGTGAAATAGTACCTGAAACCGTGTGCTTACAATCCGTCAGAGGCCTTTTGGGCTGATGGCGTGCCTTTTGAAGAATGAGCCTGCGAGTTAGTGGTATGTCGCGAGGTTAACCCGTGTGGGGAAGCCGTAGCGAAAGCGAGTCCTAATAGGGCGAGTGAGTGGCATGCTCTAGACCCGAAGCGGAGTGATCTACCCATGGCCAGTGTGAAGCGACGGTAAGACGTCGTGGAGGCGCGAACCCACTTAGGTTGAAAACTGAGGGGATGAGTTGTGGGTAGGGGTGAAAGGCCAATCAAACTCCGTGATAGCTGGTTCTCCCCGAAATGCATTTAGGTGCAGCGTCGCATGTTTCACCTCGGAGGTAGAGCTACTGGATGGCCGATGGGCCCTACAAGGTTACTGACGTCAGCCAAACTCCGAATGCCGAGGTGTGAGAGTGCGGCAGTGAGACTGTGGGGGATAAGCTTCATAGTCGAGAGGGAAACAGCCCAGATCGCCGGCTAAGGCCCCTAAGCGTGTACTAAGTGGAAAAGGATGTGGGATCGCTGAGACAGCCAGGAGGTTGGCTTAGAAGCAGCCACCCTTGAAAGAGTGCGTAATAGCTCACTGGTCAAGTGGTCCTGCGCCGACAATTTAGCGGGGCTCAAGTACACCGCCGAAGCCGCGGCACTCACACAATAACCTCCTCCGGGCAGGTGTGTGGGTGGGTAGGGGAGCGTCGTGTGGCCATAGAAGCGTCGGAGTGATCCAGGCGTGGAGGCCACACGAGTGAGAATGCAGGCATGAGTAGCGAATGACGAGTGAGAAACTCGTCCGCCGAATGATCAAGGGTTCCTGGGTCAAGCTAATCTGCCCAGGGTGAGTCGGGACCTAAGGCGAGGCCGACAGGCGTAGTCGATGGACAACGGGTTGATATTCCCGTACCCGTGTATGCGCGCCCATGGTGAATCAGTGATACTAACCGCCCTGAATGGCCTGGAGCATCCTTCGGGATGACGTGGTCTGGATGCGCGGGACCTGATCTGGTAGTAGCCAAGCGATGGGGTGACGCAGGAAGGTAGCTGGGCCAGTCAGTGGTAGTACTGGTGTAAGAGTGTAGGCCGTGACATAGGCAAATCCGTGTCACATGAAGGCTGAGACTTGATGCGTACCCGTTGTGGGGAATTCAGTGATCCTATGCTGCCGAGAAAAGCCTCTAGTGAGTTCATACACGGCCCGTACCCCAAACCGACACAGGTGATCAGGTAGAGAATACCAAGGCGATCGAGAGAACTGTGGTTAAGGAACTCGGCAAAATACCCCCGTAACTTCGGGAGAAGGGGGGCCATGCCCGGTGAACACCTTCACGGTGGGAGCTGGGTGTGGTCGCAGAGACCAGAGAGAAGCGACTGTTTACTAAAAACACAGGTCCGTGCGAAGACGTAAGTCGATGTATACGGACTGACGCCTGCCCGGTGCTGGAAGGTTAAGAGGACCGGTTAGCCGCAAGGCGAAGCTGAGAATTTAAGCCCCAGTAAACGGCGGTGGTAACTATAACCATCCTAAGGTAGCGAAATTCCTTGTCGGGTAAGTTCCGACCTGCACGAATGGCGTAACGACTTCTCTGCTGTCTCGACCACAGACTCGGCGAAATTGCATTACGAGTAAAGATGCTCGTTACGCGCGGCAGGACGAAAAGACCCCGGGACCTTTACTATAGCTTGGTATTGGCGTTCGATTCGGTTTGTGTAGGATAGGTGGGAGACTGTGAAGCATGCACGCCAGTGTGTGTGGAGTCGTTGTTGAAATACCACTCTGATCGTATTGGACGTCTAACCTCGGCCCATGATCTGGGTTAGGGACAGTGCCTGGTGGGTAGTTTAACTGGGGCGGTTGCCTCCCAAAGAGTAACGGAGGCGCCCAAAGGTTCCCTCAGCCTGGATGGCAATCAGGTGTTGAGTGCAAGTGCACAAGGGAGCTTGACTGTGAGACTGACACGTCGAGCAGGGACGAAAGTCGGGACTAGTGATCCGGCACCGGCAAGTGGAAGCGGTGTCGCTCAACGGATAAAAGGTACCCCGGGGATAACAGGCTGATCTTCCCCAAGAGTCCATATCGACGGGATGGTTTGGCACCTCGATGTCGGCTCGTCGCATCCTGGGGCTGGAGTAGGTCCCAAGGGTTGGGCTGTTCGCCCATTAAAGCGGCACGCGAGCTGGGTTTAGAACGTCGTGAGACAGTTCGGTCTCTATCCGCCGCGCGCGTAAGAAACTTGAGGAAGGCTGTCCCTAGTACGAGAGGACCGGGACGGACGAACCTCTGGTGTGCCAGTTGTTCCACCAGGAGCATCGCTGGTTAGCTACGTTCGGAAGGGATAACCGCTGAAAGCATCTAAGCGGGAAGCCTGTTCCAAGATGAGGTTTCTCACCACCTTGCGTGGTTAAGGCCCCCCACAGACCATGGGGTTGATAGGCCGGAACTGGAAGCGCAGCAATGCGTGGAGGTGACCGGTACTAATCGGCCGAGGGCTTACACACAACCAAGCCAGAAGAATCGTGACGCGTCCACTGTGCAGTATCTGAAACAACACACCCGTCCCTCGACTCCGGTCGATGTGGACAGGGCCTTGTTTCACAGAGTTACGGCGGCCATAGCGGCAGGGAAACGCCCGGTCCCATTCCGAACCCGGAAGCTAAGCCTGCCAGCGCCGATGGTACTGCACTCGAGAGGGTGTGGGAGAGTAGGTCACCGCCGAACACAACTTCA